>JBDRTC010000197.1:0-34441 GCA_043824335.1 Planctomycetota bacterium
TAGTTCTTCCGTTACGAGCATGCGTTGTCATGGGGCGGGGAATATTTGGAGACTCTGCACGTCGATCCTACCGGCGTCGACACGTTCTTGGCCACGGCCAGAGACTTCCGGTTGGTCGCGGCGCTTTTCTTTTGCCGCGTACTCGGGTTCGCTGAGGTTGACGTTTTCGCAACCGGTGGATACGACCGCGCGAACCTCCGTGACTCGGAGGGCGACGACCATTTCCGAGCCGGCGCCGGGCTGGCCGAACTGACCATGCCCTCCTGCCGGGTCCGGGCGCACGATTTCGCGCACGTCCGGGCCGCCTCCGGCCACGGCGGGATCGACGTCAAGTACTTGAAAGCGACCGATTATGTTCTGGAGACGGTGGGCGATTGGGCCGTCGCGATCGCCTCCGACGGCGAGCCATTCGCGCATATCGTCTTACCCGCGGACTCTACTCCGACCGAGGAGTTCGCGGCCGCGGAACTCCAGCGATATCTGCTGCGGATCTCCGACGCCGAAGTGCCCATCGTCGGCGAAGGAGAGGGCGGTGAGGGACCGCGAGTGCTCATTGGCCGGACCGCGATCGGGGAGCAGGCCCTGAACGAGCTCGTCTCTGATGACACCGATGCGTTTCTTGTGAAGCGGACAGGCGACGCCCTCGTGCTGGCGGGTAGATCGCAGCGGGCCACCCTCTATGCGGTCTATGATTTCCTGGAGGACGACTTGGGTTGCCGATGGTTGGCACCGGGTCCGGATTGGGAAGAGATACCCGCCCTGTCGACGATCGCTATCAGCGAAGTCGATCGGGCCGAGAGTCCGGCAATGGACTACCGATTCCTGCGGCTGACGATGGGAGGAGAGCCCGGCTCGTGGGAAGAGGCGTGTTTGGATTGGGCGGTCAAGCAGAAGATCAACGTTGGGCGGTGGTGGCCAACGGAGTTGCCCGAGGCGAGCGCCATCCGGGGCGGCTTTCGCGGCTGGATGTCTCCCCACCTCATGATCCCTAGCCTGCTGCCTCCCAGCGTCTATTTCGAGGATCACGCCGAATGGTACGCTCTAGTCGATGGGGAGCGGCGTGCCTTCGGGGACCAAACAACGCAGCTGTGCACGACGAATCCTGAGGTCGTCGAGATGGTGGCCCAAGGGATCGGGGAGGTGTTCGATACTTGGCCGGAGATCGAGTTTGTGCCGCTGGTTTCAGCCGACACGCCGGCGTTCTGTGAATGCGAGCAGTGCACCGCGCTGGACACCGGCGACGTGTGGCATTGGGAGCCGTTTAACCAGGATCTGCCGGTCGTCACCGAGCGGTGGCTCAGCTTCGTCAACGCCGTGGCGCGCCGGCTGCAAACGACGCATCCCGGCAAGAAGGTGTACACACTCGCCTACCATGACACGTTCCGTCCGCCCGACCCGGCGGTGATCCGGCCGGAGCCAAACGTGATGATTCAGGTGGTCAACTCGCCGCGTGGCTACGTCTGCTTTGTGCACGGGCTCGAGCACCAGGATTGCCCAAAACACGCCGAGTTTCGTCGGGCGCTGGATGACTGGGTCGCCATGACGCCGGGCGGTGTTCTCGCCTATCAGTACGTTCCCTTTTCCTTGTTCCGTTCGATGCCCTATCCCGCGGCTCACAAGTTCGTTGACGATATCAAGTACCTGCAGGGCGCCGGAGTGATCGGTTACGAAGGGCAGAACTTGCCCGAGGTCTGGGGCACGTACGGCGTCGCCCTCTATTCCATCGCCAAGACGATGTGGGATGGCCAAGTCGAAGCCGACTCACTGGTCAAGGACTACTGCGACAATGCTTTCGGTGAAGCATCCGAGCCCATGCAGCAATTCATCAGAACGCTCGAGCACGGAATGGAGACGGCGGACCACATTTCGGACGGAATCTGGAGTTACATGACGCCCGAGGTCATGGCCCAAGCCCGAACGCATTTGGACGCGGCGCACGAGCTCGCTCGAAGTCCAACGGTCGTTCGCCGACTCCGCACCATCGAAATCGGCTTCCACTGCGGTGAATTGGGGATCGAATCCTGGCGCATGGGACAAGCAGGAGTCGCCAACCAAGACCCGGATTTGCTCCGCCAAGCGATCGAACTCGGGGACGCCGCCGTTGAGTACTGCCGCAGCGAGCAGGAAGCCGATCCCCACTATGCCGCTTCGTGGAGGCAACTGGCGGCTCTGCCGTATAAGTGGAGGCGGGAACTGGCAAGCCTGCCGTGATCCTCGGGCCAAGCCGCCGTTGGCAGACTGCTGCTTCGCGGTGGATCACACCGGCGTCGGACGCGGCGTGGTAGACCTGTTGTACGAAGCGAGGCCCCAAGCCCAAATGGTGCCCATCACAATCACGGGAGGGATGTCGCTCTCGTCCGACAGCAGGGGTGGGCACCAAGACGCGAAGGGGAATGAACTATGCATGTAGCAATGTTTCTGGCCGCGACTCTCTTCGGGATCCTCTCGTTACCCGCCATGGTGCTCGGCGAGGGACCGGATGCTTCGACCGAGATGTCCGTTGAGATCTCGGAGGCGAAGAAGGACAACGACGGCTTCCTCGTCTACCGGGTCCGTTCGGGGTACCAGTCCGGACCGACGCGGATCAAGGTCCTCTTGCCGGATCGGCTGGAGGAGGGCCGGCGCTACGCCGTGCTCTACGTGTTGCCGGTCGAAGCCGGCGAGGGCACCCGCTGGGGCGACGGCTTGGTGGAAGTGAAGAAACACGACCTCCACAACCGGCACCGGCTGATCTGCGTCCTGCCGACGTTCTTGCACCTGCCCTGGTACGCCGACCATCCTGCCGACCCGGGCATTCGGCAGGAGAGCCACTTCGTCCGCGTCGTGGTGCCGTTCGTGGAGCGAAGCTATCCGGCGATCCGCGAGCCGGAGGGGCGGCTTCTCGTGGGCTTCAGCAAATCGGGGTGGGGGGCCTTCAGCCTGCTTTTGCGAAACCCCCAACTCTTCGGCAAGGCGGCCGCCTGGGACGCGCCGCTGGTGGAAGAGAGCCCCGGCCGCTTCGGCATGGGCCCCATTTTCGGCACCCGCGAGAATTTTGAGCACTATCGCATTTCGGCACTGCTCGAAAAGCGGGCCGGCGAGCTTCGGGAGAACAAGCGTCTGGTGCTGACCGGATACGATAATTTCCGAGCCGATCACGTCAAGATACACGAGCAACTGGTGGCGTTGGGCATTCCCCACGTGTACCGCGACGGTCCGCACCGCGAGCACCAATGGCACAGCGGATGGCTTCCCGAAGCGGTCGAGCTGTTCGTCAACCCCAATGCGTCGACGTCAAGCGAAAGGAAACCGCGATGAGCACAACCCGAAACCTCGCTGCGTTGGCAGTCGGCCTTGCGGCCTGGACAAACGCACTTTCTGCGGAGTCTGCGCAGACGCCGCGACGACTCGAAGTGAACGTCACCCAAAATACCGAACGGCTGATGCCCTACCAGGTGTTCGAGATCACGTTTCAACACCAAGGCGAGTATCGAGACCCAACGTGGGACGTGACCATCGACGTGACCTTCATTTCCCCGGGCGGTGAGAGAATCCCCGTGGGTGGCTTTTTCTACGGATCCACGAAGCCGCAGGAGCCGATCGTGCGCGAGTCGATCGACGCCCACGGCAGGAAGCGGACCACCGCCACCTGGCCCTGCGACCCCGCCGATCTCTGGAAGGCCCGGTACGCGCCGAGTGAGTTGGGCCGCTGGAAGTACGAGTACATTTTCCGCAACTCAAGCGGCGGACGAACCACAGGGGACGGCTCGTTCGAGGTGGTCAAAGGGCGAGTCCATCGGAAGGGCTGGGTGCGGATCAACCCCGAGAACCCCTTTCGGTTCGTCTTCGGGGACGGAAGCCCTTACTTCCCCATCGGCTTTCAGGACGGCGTGTTCGACAACAACCACAACGGCTCGGCCATGGACTCCAAGAGCATGGAAGGCCCCTTCCGGCTCGATGCGGCCGACACCCGGCCCGCGCCCCCGCCCGGGGCAATGTTCGCCCGCGGGCCCTCGATGAACCCTCAGAACGCCGATGTCTCCTTCGGCCGTCACGCCCGGGCCGGCTTCAACCTCTGGCGGTTCTCGCCCAACAATTTTTCGATCAAGGTCTTCACGTTTGGCGAGACCGGCACTCGCGACCGAGTCGACTGGGCCGAAGCCCGAATGGTCGACGAGATGATGCGACTCATGCGCAAGTACGACATCCGCTTCTTCTACGGCATTTTCGGCTTCACCAAGGCCTTCAACGACCAGCCGCGGGACGAGGAAGCCATGGCCAGGGCGAAGCGGATCATCAAGTACTCGGTCGACCGCTGGGGGGCGTACGTCGATTTTTGGGAAATGCTCAACGAGCAGCACGCCGACGACGAGTGGTACGCGATCACGGTTCCCTATCTCAAGTCGATCGACCCGTACAAAAAGCCGGTGGCCACGAGCTGGCAGCGGCCCAAGCTGGGGTGCATCGACGTGAACGCCCCGCACTGGTACGGAAATGAAGACGAGCTGACCTCCGACCGGGTGACCGCCGCCCGGGCACGCGAGACCAAGCGGTTCGGAAAACCGGTCGTCTATGGCGAGCAGGGGAACAGCCGGGGCCGCGAGGACCGCACCGCCGAAGGGATCGGCGGCGTTTGGGACCCCGGCTCGGCCCGGCGCATGCGGGTGCGGCTTTGGACCGCGCTGTTCACCGAGATCAGCTTCATCTTCTGGGAGACCTCCTACGCCAAGGACGGCCACTTCATGAATATCTGGCTCGGCCCGGAAGAGCGACAATACGTCCGTGCCCTCCAGGATTTCGCCTACCGGCTCGATACCGGCGTGAAACCAGTTGAGATTCCGCTTGCCGGGCCGCAATCCGACCACGTGCGCGCCTACGGGCTCCGCTCCGACGGGCGGGCCGCCGTTTACCTCCACCATTTCCGTTGTGCCCAGTGCGCCGAGGCGGCCGGCGCCGGCGGGCGTGCACACCATCGTTGGGATCACGATCGAGGCGAGGTCCGAGGGCTCGAGGTGACGGTCGACGTACCCCGATCCGCCACCGGCTACTGGTATGACCCGCGGGATGCGAGTATCGTCCAAAGCTTCGACGCCCCGGCCGGCCCGCAGACGTTCACCGCCCCTCCGTTTGAGATCGACCTGGCTCTCCTGATCACCGACGCCGGCCCGCCCGACGTCGACCTCGACGGCCTCTCCAACGACCGGGATGACGATGACGACGGCGACGGCGTCGCAGACTCCGAAGACGCCTTTCCGCTGGAGCGTGAAGAGTGGGCCGACGCCGACGGCGACCGCATCGGCGACAACCTCGACGCCGACCTCGATACCGACGGCACGGCCGACGACCGCAACCAGAACGGCACCCCGGACAACGAGGAGCCCGACCTCGACGGCGACGGCGCCCCCAACGCCGAAGCCATCCCCTGGGACGCCTTCCCCCGCGATCCCAACGAGTCGCTGGACACCGACGGCGACGGCATCGGCGACCGTGCCGATCCCGACGACGACGGCGACGGCTACTCCGACGAAGAAGAGAAACTCGCAGCTACGGACCCGCTCGACGAGCTGAGCTTTCCGCCCGATCCGTGACGGCCCAAACGTAGACGAGGGCCCGAATTCTTCACAAAGGCCGTAGCACAGGCTTCCAGCCTGTGGCTGGGCAACACAGGCAAGATGCCTGTGCTACTACGGCGGCGCATGAATAATCCAGGCTCATGTCTTATGGACGCCTTCCTGCACCAAACCGACCGTTGGGGCATAAGCTGCCCTGCTGGCTCGCGGCCCGCGGGGTGGTGCGAAGGGGGCGGCGAAGGTAGAATGACCCTTACTGTGAAACGGTCGCCGTCCCTCTACGCGGAGGAGGTGTTCCGGTCCACCGACCAGAGCAAGAAGGCCAAGCAGGTCGTCGCGTTCCTGGAAAGCGACCAGGAATTCAAACGCGAACTCGCGGCCAAAAAAGCCTATGACGGGGCCACGCTCCGGGCGGACGCCCGGCCCGGCCAGCGGGCAAGATCATTGCGGGCGGCCGCGAAGCGCTACACGGGCACCCACTACGGCAACCTCGCCGAAGAGGCCCTCGCCTCGACCGGGTCGCAGTAGAGCGATCCGGACTCTGGGCCTTGTCTGAAAACTCTATTGGGGTGGCTGGCGGCTGAGCGAAGCGAAGCCCCAGAATCGTTCTCTTCTGGGACGCCCTTCCCCAGACGCCCCGCGGTTGCCCTCCCGACACTGGGTGGAGTAGAATCAAGGCTCCCGTCTGGCCGGAGTGCCCGTCATGGCCGTTTCGCTGGAACAGTTCGTCGAGAACCTCATCCGAAGCGGCCTCTTCTCGGCCGCCGAGTTGGCGGCCTTTCAGAACAAGCTCGCGCCGGAGAAGCGGCCCAAGGACGCCCAGGGGCTTGCCCGGGAACTCAACCGCGCCGGGAAGCTGACCAAGTACCAGGCGGCCCAAGTCTACCAGGGGAAAACCAGGGGCCTCGTGCTCGGCGATTACGTGATTCTCGACGAGATCGGCCACGGGGGCATGGGGCAGGTGTGTCAGGCGTGGCGTCGCGAGAGGGATCGGACCGTGGCGGTGAAGGTGCTGCCAGCCAAGGCGATGCAGTCCCCGCAGGCCGTCGAGCGGTTTCATCGTGAAGTGAAGGCGGCGGCCAGGCTGGAGCACCCGAACATCGTCGCCGCCTACGATGCGGGCGAGGCCGAGGGCATCCACTTCCTCGTGATGCAATACGTTGAGGGGCAGGATCTCGCTCACGCAGTCGCCGAGCGGGGGCCGCTGCCGGTCGAGGAGGCGGTCGGGTACGTCATTCAAGCGGCCCGCGGTTTGGAGTACGCCCATCGGCAAGGGGTGGTCCATCGCGACATCAAGCCGGGCAACCTGCTCTTGGACTCGGAGGGCGCCGTCAAGGTGCTCGACATGGGCCTGGCCCGCATGGACCAGCCTGCCCGCGCGACCGACCCCACCGCCCCGGATGCTCTCACCGCAAGCGGCCAGGTGATGGGGACCTACGACTACATGGCCCCGGAGCAGGCCCAGGACACCCATTCGGCCGATCACCGGGCGGACATCTATTCGCTGGGCTGCACGCTCTATCGTCTCGTGACAGGGCGGAAGCCCTATGTAGGCGAAACACCTGTCCAGATCCTTTTGGCCCATTGCCAGGATCCGATCCCTTCGCTTTGCGACTTGCGGGAAGACGTGTCGCCCAAGTTAGACGCCGTCTCGCAAAAGATGCTGGCCAAGAATCCGGCCGATCGCCAGCAGTCGATGGGCGAAGTGATCGCCGACCTGGAAGGCTGCCTCCATCCGCCCGGCCCGGAGCCGCCCACGCCGCCGCCCGTCCAAGGGCGGGCGACCGAATCCTCCTCTTCGACCGATAGCGCCCTAAAGGCATTCTTGAAGACTATGTCGCGGGTGGGCACCGCCGCCCGGCAAGCGGTCCCGTCGGCCGACGAGGAGACCCGGACCTATCACCCCGACGCCGAGACCGCGATGCCCGTTGGGCGACCCACGGCCCCCTCTGCCCGGCGGAAGAAAACCACGCCGTGGGCAATCATCGGCGGCATTGTCGGCCTTCTGGTGATACTGGCCCTCGGCATCGCCCTGCTGGGACGCACCCCGATATCCGAAAAGCCGCGGGAATCGGCCGGCGCCAAAGACAGAGAACAGCCGACGGACTCTGGCGCAGCACCGGCAGCCGGGGAGCCCCGATCCTACCTGATTCTCCGTTGGCCCGAAGCGGATCGGGCGGATGCAAAACTTTCGATCGACGACCTCACGTACGATCTCTCGGGCCCCTGGGTCCAATCAACCCCCGACGAGATCAAGATCGCCGTCCGCCCGGGTTCGCACAAACTCTGGATTGCCCGACGGGGTTTCGAGCCGATCGAAGAACGCTTCCAAGCCGTCGCGGGCAAGGACTACACGATACGCCCGGAGTGGCGAACGGCCGCAGGGTTGGTCGAGCGGGCGGAAGCCGAGCCTGAGCCGGAATCCCCAACTCCGACACCAACACCAACAACCTCGGACGTGGCCGAATTGCCTCGGCCCAGCGAGCCCGAGCCCATGGAGCCGGAGACTCCCGCCCTTGACCCGGAAGCACAGAAGCGTCTTGAGGCCGAAAAGCGTTATGCCGAGGCGATCAAACCCATCGACGACCTGATCGCGGCCTGGAATTTCCGCGAGGCTTCCGCGGCCTTGTCCAAACTCCAATTCGAGGAACAAGACCTCGCCGCCCGGCTAGCTGCCTGGCGTAACAGCGTGGCACGCCTTGTCGACCTCAAGGCCCGCATCATCACCAAGATCAACACGGCCGACCCGCCACTCAGGACCACTGCCCTTTTGATCCGCGGTGCGGGCCGCGATCTCATCAAGGCCGAGGATGACGGCCTGACGACCAAGCTGCGCAACGGAGAGACCGAACCCCTTCCCTGGTCCAACGTGGAGCCTCAAGCGTTGGACAAGCTGATCGAGCTTGTGAGCACGTCCAATAATTCCGACGACCGCCTCGCCGCGGGCGTTCTGGCCCTGGCCTCGAAGGACCCGACCACCGCGGAAAAGCTCTTTGAGCAAGCCCAAACCCTGGGAGCCGAGATTGGGCCCTACCTGGCCCCGCTGGCCTCGGCCGCCTTCGCCCGGGCGAGGGAGCTGTTGGACAGGAAGGAGTTCACCGAGGCCGACGCCGCGATCGCCAGCCTCGAAGCCAAGTATGCCAACATCCCCTGGTTCGCCTCGAACGAGCAAGCCATCGCCGCCGCCCGGAACGTGGCGAAGATTGGGATTGTCAAGAACCAGGAAGCGGAGAATCTCTACGCCGAGGCATTGGAAGTGTTTGGCAAGAAGGAGCTTTGGGACCTCAGGGACTTGGTCGAGAAGCTCAAGAGCGACTACGCGGATACGAACGCTGTCAGAGACCGCCGGCGGCCCTCACTGCTCGAACTGGAAAAGGCGGTCGCCGACGTGCCCAAGGCGATCACGGTCCGCTTGGACGGAACGGGTGACTTCAAGAGCATCCAGGCAGCGATCGACGCCGCGCCCCCCAAGAGCCTCATCGAAATCGGAGACGATGGGCCTTATCATGAGAAAGTCCTCATCCCGAAGGACAAGTACGAACTCAGGATGCGCGGTAAGAAGGGTTGCTGGCCGGTAATCACTTCAGCAGATCTGTCGCCGACGCCGCCTTGCCTGGTGACAGTCGAAGGCTCCGGCGCGTTCCTCGAGCGACTGGTTCTCCTGCACGATAATCCCCGCCGCGTGTCCCAGGTTGAGGCTTGCCTCTTGGTCCTCGCGAGCGATTTCCGACTCCGACGCGCCATCGTCCACGGCGAGCCTTTCGGGATATACACCATTGGCTACCAGCGGAAGTGGGAATGCGAAGAATGCCTTGTAACCGGTCACACCAACGCTCACGCGCCTGCCGTTTTCAGAAACTGCCTTATGCCGAGAACGACGGTCTGGTTCCGCTTCAAGAGGGGAATCGGATCCGAAGCGCATTTCTGCGTTATACTAGCAGGCGGTGGTTCCGACGCCGCAGGTTGCATTTACCCTACCACTCGCGATTCGATCATCAATAACTCTTTTATATACTTTCCTCCTGGCCTGATCGAGCGCTGCGCCGTGCTGCAAGGGGACCTACCGGAGCACGCTGGCGGCTGCTTCAAGGCGGACCCGATGTTCGTCGACCCGGAGAATTTTGACTACCGGCTGAAGCCCGGGAGCCCGTGCATTGGCAAGGCCTCGGACGGCGGCGACATCGGCTGCCGCTATACGCCGGAGATGGAGGAGCTGTGCAAGGTCGCCCGAGAGCTGCGCCGCAAGGGCATTCTCAAGTTTTGAGCGAGGGCGGTCGGTGCCGTCGTGGGTACGCGAAGATTGGCTCGCTCTGGTGGGGCGCAGGTTGGGCAAAAGGTCGTCGTACGCTGACGACAGTTGCCCCAGGTAGCCTGAAAGGCTACGCTTCACCAGCCCAGGGCAAAGCCCTGGGAAAGGGGTGGACCAGCTACCCCCGCAAATCCCAATGGACGCCCCACGCGGCAATCCCTGTAAGGGCGTAATAAAATCGATCACGGAATCGAACAACAGCATCCATGACGCCCTTTCAGGGCTGGCCGGATCTTGCGGCTACCCGTTCCCAGGGCGATGCCCTGGGCTGGTGAATTTCAACCCGTCGGGCTATCAGCGGTGACGATGCTTCAGCACGTGGCCGGGGAGGGCGTCGGTTTGGCGGCCGGCGTCTTTGACGACTTCTCCGTTGACGATCACGTACGGAATGCCGTCCGGGTGGCGCTTGGGGTCCTCGTAGGTCGCCGTGTCCTGAACGGTGTCCGGGTCGAAAACGACCAGATCGGCCATCATGCCCGGCTTGAGGATCCCCCGGTCGTTAAGGCCCAGCCGCCGCGCCGGGAGCGAGGTCATCTTGCGGATGCAGTCCTCCAGGGTCAAAACACCAAGTTCGCGGACGTACCTGGCCAAGTATCTTGCAAATGTTCCCCAGGCGCGGGGATGAGGCCGTCGGCCGATCAGGAGCCCGTCGCTTCCGGCCGTGAAAGCCGGGTCCCGCATGAATTTTTGAAGGTTCTCCTCGTGGCCGATGAACAAGAGGCACGACACGCCGAGTTGCTCTTCGGCGAGCAGGTCGGCAAAACAGTCGAACGGCGGCTTGGCGAGCCGACCGGATATCTCCTCCAGGCTCAGCCCGACCAGGACGGCGTTCTTTTCGCTCTCGACGTCGGTGACGACGATCGTGTCCCACTCGGCCGGCAGCTTTTGGAGCCCGTCCGATGCGCCCGTTTCCATCTCGTGGCGCAGCTTCTCCCGCGTCGCAGGCTCGGTGAGGCGGCGGATGAGGCGATCCGCCCCCCCTTCGTGGCTCCAGCAGGGGAGCAGGCCGGCCATGAACGTGGAAGCGGCCAGGTACGGGTAGGCGTCGAGCGTCACTTCCAGCCCGTCGCGCCGGGCGCGGTTGATTCGCTCCAGGTGGCGGTCGGCCTTGCCCTTGCCGGTGGAAAAAGAGGCGTGAAAGTGCGTCAGGTGGAGCGGGACCCCGGCCTTCGCGGCAACGTCGATCATCTCTTCCACGGCCGCTTCCATGCCGGCGCCGTAGTTTCGCATGTGCGGCGCGAAGTACCCGCCGTGTTGGGCCACGACTTCACAGAGGGCCGCCAACTCGCGGGTGTCGGCGAAGCTACAGGGGGCATAGGTCAGGCCGGTGGAAAGGCCGATCGCCCCCTCGCGCATGGCCTGGGCCAAAAGCCCCTTCATCTCGCGTAGCTCGTTCTCCGTCGCTCTGCGATCCTCCAGACCAAGGACCGCCGCCCGGAGGTTGCCGTGCGGGGCCAGGAAGGCGACGTTCACCGCCACGCGGCGGTCGAACCGCTCCAGGTATTCGCCCACGCTCCGCCAGTCCCAACAAAGTCCCGCCGGATCGCCGTTGAGGCCCCGGAAGGAGTGGCGGAAATAGGGGAGCGTTTCGTCGGTCAAGGGCGCGTAGGAGAGGCCGTCCTGGCCGATCACCTCCGTGGTGACGCCCTGCATGATCTTGGCACTACACCCGGGCTCCACCAGCGGCATAAGGTCGCTGTGGGTGTGCATGTCGATGAACCCGGGACAGACGACCATCCCCGCCGCGTCGATCGTCCGCCGGGCCTTCACGGACTCCGACGTTCCGACCGACGCGATCCGATCGCCGCGGATGGCGACGTCGCCCCGATATTCGGGCCCGCCGGTGCCGTCGAGGATGCGGCCGCCGGTGACGGCAAGGTCAACGTTCATCGTGGATCCGATCGTCAATCTTGGAGGGAGAACTTGCGTGTTCGGCGACTCCTAGTATAGTGTGGGAATCGGGTTCCGGGGAGCCCGGCCGGGTCGCTGGTTGGGAGGTTTCGCATGGGGAGTCAAACCGCCGGAAGTTTCGCGGGCGTCGTTGCCGGCGTGTTGCTCCTCGCCATCGGGTCCTCCGCTTCCGGAGCGGAGGCGGACCAGACGCAGGCCCCGCTCTTTCTCCTTGGCACGCCCGACAACCACGCGGCGGAATTCGGGCTCACCGGCGCCGGCGAGGGCTATCTGGCATTCTCCACACGGTATCCCGACGACGTGGTCTACACCGTCGGCCGGAGCAAACCGCACGAGTGGCCGTACATTCATCCGGCCGTGCGCGACACGTGGGCAGGCGGCCGGGCCCACACGTTCACCATCCGATTCCCAAGCGCCCGGGACGAGGATCGCCCCTTGTTCCTGGTGATCGGCATGGCCGGCGGCTCGCCCACTCAGTGCTCGAAGGTTGTGGTCACGGTGGACGAGACGGCGCTACCGGCCCAGGTCGCCCCCGGCGGCGATCCCCGCGTCTGCTTCCAACCGACCGTTTCCGGAAAAGCGGAGTCGATGATCTTCGAGATCCCGCCCAGGCTTGTCCGCAAAGGCGAGAACTCCGTTTCGATCCGGCTGGACGAAGAGAGCTGGATCATCTACGACTACGTGGCCCTCGCCGCCGAGCGCAAGCCGCTGGAGCTTGTCGAGCCGCCGGAGCCCGATCTTTTGGCCGAGTTTCGCAAAGGCCCGATGGCCGGGGTCGACGAGATCATTTTCGCCGCCCGGGCATTGGGCGAAGACCCGCACTGGTACGCCAATTTCGGCCGTACCCTGGACCACTCGAACTGGCGGACCTACGGCCGCGGCGGACGCCTGGCGAAGCTGAGCCTGACGACGGGCGAGGTCACCGTGCTCGTCGACGACCCGCAAGGCGGTGTTCGCGACCCGGTCGTCCACTACGACGGCCAAAAGGTCCTCTTCTCCTATCGCAAGGGCGACAGCCCGCATTACCGGCTCTATGAGATCAACGTCGACGGCTCCGGCCTGCGTCAGTTGACCGACGGGCCGTACGACGATCTGGAGCCGGTCTACCTGCCCGACGGCCGGATCATGTTCGTCTCCACGCGCTCGAACCGCTGCGTGAACTGCCACACGACCGACGTGGCCGTGCTCTACTGCTGCGAGGCCGACGGCTCGAACGTCCGCGCTCTTTCGGCCAACAACGAGCACGACAACACGCCTTGGGTGCTTCCCAGCGGGCAGGTGCTTTACACCCGGTGGGAATACGTCGATCGGAACCAGGTTCGTTTCCACCACCTGTGGATCACCAGCGCCGACGGGCTGAGGCAGTCGATCTTCTACGGCAACATGCACCCGGGCACCACGATGATCGACGCCAAGCCGATTCCCGGCTCGCGCAACGTGGTGGCCTCGTTTTCACCGGGTCACGGGCGCCGCGAGCACGACGGCGTCGTGACGGTCGTCGACCCTCGCAACGGCCCCGACGATCAGAAATCGGCCCGGGCGATCAGCCACTCCTCGAACTATCGCGACCCCTGGGCGTTTTCGGAAGAGGCGTTCATGGCGGCCAGCGGCACGCGGATCGTGCTGATGGACTCCCGGGGCCGCACCCAGGCGATCTACGAACTGCCGGAAGGCGACGTCGAGGCCGGCCTGGAGTGCCACGAGCCGCGCCCGCTCTGGCGCCGGCTCCGCGAGCCCGTGATGCCCGATCAGGTCGACTGGACCGGGCAAACGGGGCGCGTGCTGGTGGTCGACGTCCACAAAGGCCGCAACATGGCCGGCGTGAAGCCGGGCGAGATCAAGAAGCTCCTGGTGCTCGAAGCCCTGCCCAAGCCGATGAACTTCACCGGCGGGATGGAGCCGATCAGCTACGGCGGCACATTTAACCTGGAGCGGATCCTGGGCACGATTCCCGTCGAGCCCGACGGATCGGCCTACGCCGAGCTGCCCGCCCTGCGGGGGCTCTTCTTCGTCGCCCTGGACGAGAACGACCTCTCGGTAAAGCGGATGCAGAGCTTTGTGGGCGTGTTGCCGGGCGAGACGACCACCTGCATCGGCTGCCACGAGCAGCGGACGCAGGCCCCGCAGTTTCAGCCGGCCGAGCTGATGGCCCTGCGGCGCCCGCCCCGGCAAATCGAGCCCATTGCCGACGTGCCCGAGATTTTCGACTATCCCCGCGACGTCCAGCCGATCCTAGACAAGCACTGCGTCGAGTGCCACGACTACGACCGGCCGGGCACCGCCGGGGCACCGTGCGAAGCATGGTCGCGGTGGTCGGGGGGCGCGGTTCTCACCGGCGACCGCGGCCCGATCTTTTCGATCAGCTACTACACGATGACGGCGCTGGACCTCGTCTCCGACGGCCGCAACGGCCTGGGAAACCGCGCGCCGCGGACCATCGGCAGCTCGGCCAGCCGGCTGATGACGCTCGTCGACGGCAGCCACTACGAGGCAAAGCTCTCGGAGCACGAGCGGCGGATGATCCGCCTGTGGATCGAAAGCGGGGCCGCGTATCCCGGTACCTACGCCGCCTTGGGAACCGGGATGATCGGCGGCTTTGAGATTTTCGACCGCTCGATCCGGCTCGACCGCTCCGACACCGAGTGGCCCAGCACGCAAGCCTCGATCGAGGCCCTCACGCGGCGCTGCTGCGGTTGCCACACGGCAGACGGCCCGATGCCGCTTCCGCTCTCTCCCTCGCACCTTGCGGGCCCTGGCGCGTGGGGCTCGGCGTTCACCGGGCAAGGGCCCTGGATCGATCTTACGCCGGACGACGTCCGCCGCCGCTGGACCCGCCACCTTTTGTATAACCTCTCAAGGCCCGAGAAGTCGCTGATCCTGCTGGCCCCGCTCTCGAAGCAGTCGGGCGGGTACGAGTCGTGCGGCGAGGCGATCTTCGCCGGCGCCGACGACCCCGACTACCAGAAGGTGCTGCTGGCCATCCGCGAGGCCCAAGCGAAGCTCGACCAGATCAAGCGGTTCGACATGCCCGGGTTCCGTCCGCGGGCGGAGTACGTCGAGGAGATGAAGCGTTACGGCATCCTTCCCAACGACCTCGCCCCCGACGCGGAAATCGACGTCTACGCCACCGACCGGGCCTACTGGCAATCCCACTGGCACCGGGCCGGAACGCTCGACGAATGACCACGTAGGTTATGCTTCAGCATATCGCATTGGCCGGCAACACGAAAGGTCAAGTGTAAAGGCACCAATCGGGTTTGTTATGCTGAAGCATAACCTACCGTTTCGATCGGCCTTACTGGCCGTCCTCGGCGACGACCGGGTTTTGGAGGATGCCGAGGTTTTGGATTTCGACTTCGACGGTGTCGCCCGGCTTGAGGAAGAGGGGCGGCTTTCGGGCGGCGCCGACGCCCGGGGGCGTGCCGGTGAAGATCAGGTCGCCGGGCGCTAAGGTGCAAACACCCGAGATGTAGGCGATCAGCTCGTCGATCGAGAAGATGAGCTGGCTGGTGCGGGAGTCCTGCATGGAGTCGCCGTTCAGCCGCAGTTGGATTCGGAGGTTGCCGGGTTCGGGGATCTCGTCGGCGGTGACCAGCGCGGGCCCGAACGGGGCGAAGGAGTCGAACGTCTTGCCCAAGAGCCATTGGCCGGCCGGCTTGTGAAGCTGCCAGTCGCGGGCCGAAACGTCGTTGCCGCAGCAGTAAGCGGCAACGTGGTTGGCGGCGTGCTCCTTGGCGATGTGCCGCCCGCCAACGCCGATGACCACGACCAGCTCTGCCTCGTAGTCGACCTGGCTGGATAGCCGCGGCAATACGATCGGATCGCCGTGGGCGCGGACGGCCGAGGGGAATTTCGAGAAGATGACCGGCTCGTCGGGCGGTTCCATCCCGCTTTCCCTGGCGTGATCCGCGTAGTTCACTCCCACGCAGATCACCTTTTCGGGGCTGGGAACCGGAGGCACGAGCGCGACCGAGTCGGCGCCCATCGCTTCGCCGTCTTCCAGGGCCTTTTGGGCGTTCTTCAGGCCCTCGGGCCCCTGGGCCAAGAGCGTCTTGATGCAACTGGGCACGTCCGAGCGGGCCCGATTCAGATCGACGTATCCTCCCTCACGAATGCCCGCCACTCGGGGACCGCGGTCGCTTTGATAGGTTACCAGTCTCATCGATGACTCCCGGCCAAATCTTAATTGTAGCCGACGTACCGTCGGCTGCTAAACAGGACGGTTGTCGGGAATCGCCCAACTTCACTTGGTCAAGCGAAGGGGGAGCAGGAGGAAACGGCCACCTTAGCGGATTGTCGGATCGTCGGCAAGGAGTGCCGGCGGCGTGGGGCAGTTCCGCTTATGTGCTTCCTGCCGGGGATAGCGGGCCGGGGCGCTGCGAAAAATGCACGACGTTCCTCACAGGCATCACGCTGGCAGCCCGTTGAAGAAGGCGAGTTTGACGGAAGTTCAATGGCGACCTAACCTTTCAATGACAGGCCGTCTTGCCGGCAGCAAGGGGCGCGAGCGGGCAGGAAGCCGGATGCACCGCCCGATTTCCGCGCGACCGCCGGTCCCCTCTCGCAGTACGCTCCGGCACACGCTGAGACCCATGACTGACAGCACTGGTCCACCGACTGGTCTCGAAAATCCGGTTACGGCCGAGAATCCGTCGGCTGAGCCGGAAACGCTGATGTCCCAGCTCGGGACGCTGCTGGAAGAGCTGGAGCAGGTGTCGGCGGCCACCGGCAAGTTGCCGCCGGTGATCGGACCGCAAACCGACAACCAACTGGTCCAGGTCCGGCTGGGGATTGCCAGCAGTTTGTACGCCGCGCTGCGGTTGAAGCACGCCGCGACGGCCGTCCACTGCCTTCGGGTCGCGCTGAGCGTTTCGGCGTGGGCCCTGCAAAAGGGATTGCCCGAGCAGCAACGCGACATGATCGAAGTCGCCGCCCTTCTGCACGACGTGGGCATGATTGGCGTGCCCGACCATATCCTGCTCAAGGCCGGCCCGCTGGACTCGAAGGAAGTCCGCATCGTCGAGCGGGCCCGAGCGATGAGTCTGGAGGTTCTCCACAACGCCTGTGCGGAGCCGGGCATCCTTCAGATCGTGGAGCACGTGGGCGCCTGGTACGACGGTTCCAAGCGGGGTTATCGCCTGGCGGGTGAGGAAATCCCTTTGGGCGCCCGGATGATCACGATCATCGAGGCCTTCGACGCCATGACGACCGACCAGGTCTTTCGCTCTGCCATGAGCTTGGAGCGGGCGACCCGGGAGCTGTTCGAGTTCGCCGGCGTCCAGTTCGACCCCAGGCTGGTGAAGCAGTTCGTCGAGTTGCACGCCGGCAACCAGTCGGCGTTCCGCCGGGAAGTGGCCGGCCGCTGGCTCAAATCGCTCGACCCGGAAACGGTCAACTCCTACTGGGAGCTGAGCGCACTTCCGCGGCGAAGCGGTCCGGAAAACGCCGCCGGCGCGTTCCCGTTTTCGCTTTTGGACAACATGCACGACGCGGTCGTGTTCGTCGACGCCGGGCTCCGGGTCGTGCTGTGGAACCACGGGGCCGAACGGCTCACGGGAATCACCGGCGCCAGCGTGCACCAGCGTCAGTGGCTGCCCAGCCTTCTGAACACGCAAGACGAAAAGGGCGACCCGATTGCCGACGACGATTGCCCCGTGACGTGTGCGATCCGCTCGGGCGTTCAGTCGCTCCGGCGGCTGACGATCTGGGGTCGCGCGGGGCGGGCCGTGTCGGTCGACAGTCACGCGATCCCGGTGACGGACGACGACGGCACGACGCTGGGCGCCATCCTTGTGCTGCACGACGCCTCCCCGGAAACCTCCCTGGAAGAGCGGTGTCAGCGCCTCCACGAAAAGGCCACCAAGGATCCGCTCACCCAAGTGGCCAACCGGGCGGAGTTCGATCGCGTGCACGAGGCGTTCGTCAGAACACACCAGCAGGAGCGGGTCCCGTGCAGCCTGATCATCTGCGACCTGGACTTGTTCAAGCAGGTGAACGACACGTACGGGCACCAGGCGGGCGACGAGGCGATCAAGGCCTTGGCCAGGCTCCTGAAAACCGTCTGCCGGCCGGGCGACCTGGTGGCCCGCTACGGGGGCGAGGAGTTTGTCGTCCTCTGCGCCGACTGCGACAACGCTTCGGTCGCCCGACGCGCCGAACAGCTCCGGAAAAACCTGAGCCAAACCCCCATTTCGAGACTCGAAGGCCACTCCGTGACGGCCAGCTTCGGAGTCACCGAAATTCAGCCCGGCGATACGGCCGAAACCATGCTCCGCCGCGCCGACCGGGCCTTGCTCATGGCCAAGGCAGAGGGCCGCAACCGCGTGGTCCAGTTGGGAATCGGCTCCGGAACGGAGGAGCCGCCGAAAGAGAAGCGCTCCTTCTGGAGGAGGCGAGCCGGTCCGACGGTGGTCATCGAGCAAGACTTGGTGACCCCCGTACCCGTGGCCATGGCCGTCGAGAAGCTCCGCGGTTTCGTGGCCGATCACTGTGCCAAGATCGTGTCGATCAGCGGGAACCGAGTTCGGCTGGAGATCGACGATCGCGCCGGGCAGGCGCGGCGGCGCGGCGACCGTTCTGTGACCTTTTCGGTCCAACTGGAGTTCGGAGAAGAGGCGTACGCCAGCCCCCAGCCCGACGGCTCCAGGAAACAATCCGGCTCCCGAACCAGAATCCACGTTTCAATCACGCCGCGAAAACACCGCGACCGCCGACGCACCGACATGGGCGACCGGGCACGCGACGTGCTGGCCAGCTTCCGCTCCTACCTGATGGCCGTCCCGGAGGACGCCGCTCCCGGCAAGGGGGTCCTCTACCGGACCAGCCGAATCCTCGCTCCCTGGTTGAGCAAGCCGTAGAGCTTTGGGGTCTTTTGACTGGAGGTTTGCAGAAGTCCAGCCTTAACGGCCAACGCTAAGGAAACCCGCCGCCATGGGTCGAATCGGAGCACATCTGTCTGGAATCGAGCGGGCCCTGTTGAACAGTCTGGCCGAAGCCAGCGCCGCGGCGACGATCAACAGTCTGCGATTGGCCACGGGCAAGAACGTCAACGCCTCGCGCGACGATCCCTCGGCCTTCCTTGCGCTCAGCCAGCTCCAGGGCCGTTTGAGCACCGTGACCGCCACGATGGCGAACGTCACCGCCGCCAGCAGCATGGTCAGCCAGACGCAAACCACGCTGGACCAGATCCGGACCCAGTTAGACACCATCCGCACCGAGCTGTTGAAGGACGAGGATCGCACCCTGACCGCCGCGGAACGTGCCGAAGCCCAGGGCAACATCGACGCGGCAATCACCGAAATCGAAAGCCTTGCGGGAACCCAGATCGACGGACGGCGGCTGCTCGACGGATCGGCCGACTACGTGGTCTCCGGCCGAAACACGAGCCAGATCGCCGAGTTGAGGGTCCACTCGACCCGGCACGGCTCGGCGCCCACGATCTACGCCAACGTCGCCAGCAGCGCTACCCGGGCATCGCTCGTCTACACGGGAAGCGGCGGGAACGCCACGAGCGACGCCACGTTCACGCTCACCGGCGAGCGGGGCAGCGTGAGCATCACGGTCACCAACGGCGAAAGCCTGCAAAACGACGTGCGAGAGCGAATCAACGACAACAGCCACCTGACCGGAGTGACCGCCTCGGTCGACGGCGACGACCTGACGCTGACCAGCGTCGAGTACGGCAGCCGGGCCGAAATCTCCGTCGTCGTCACCTCCGACACCTTCGACGTCACCGGCGGAAACGGCGACGGAACGGCCAACGGCACCGACGCGGTCGCCACGATCAACGGCGTGGTCGCCTCGAACGTCGACGGAAACCGCTTCACGGTCAGCCAGAACGGCTTCCACTTCGAGATCGAGTTTGTTCCAGGCTTCACGGGGGATTCCGGCACGATCACGGTTTCCGGCAACGCCCTGAGCTTCGCGCTTTCCACCGACCTGGCCTACCGGTCGTCGTTGTCGATCCCCGGGCTCCACGCCGCCCGACTCGGCGGGCTCAGCGGCAGGCTCGATCAAATCGCTTCCGCCGGCACAGTGTCCGGGCTGGACGGCAACACGTCGCAGGCCATCCGGATCGTCGACGAGGCCCTGGCCGACCTCACCCGCGTGGAAGGCTCGGTCGACGGCTTCTACAACGCGGCGGTGACCACTTCCTCCAACCTCTTTTCCGACCTCGAAGACGATCTGGAGGCGGCGATCGCCGGGACCGACGGACACGACGCGAACGAGGAGACCATCCTCCTGGCCAAGAACCTGCAATTGGCCTCCAACGCCGAGGCTGCACTGACGATCCTTAATCAGCGGCGATCCGGCATGGTCCTGGTGCTCCAGAAGATCGCGGGGCTGATTTGACGCCACGGGCTGTTAAGTCAGCCCGGTCAGGGTCGAGATCCCGGCACCGTGGCTGCTTGGCCTCGTCGGAGGAAGGTTATCACGGCCCTGCGCTAAACCCCCATCCGTCCCGTCTCCCCCTTTTTCGCTACAACTCGAGCGCAATTGCCATTGACCCATGGGCGCGGGCGTCTATAATCCGCCCCGGCATGTCGGCTAATGACGTTTTGGAGGGAGGCCAGGGGACCTCTAAAGAAGGGGTCTCGCGGGCTTCCCAGACATGACATCAGACAAATCCAGAAAATCGGATTCTTTGGCTTCGGCGACGTTGCCGTTACATCCGACAAATTCTGAATGAAGCGCATTTCCTCAGGGAAGAGGAAGTCGGTACCTCGAATGCGACAGGGAGGTCGCTCGCTCCGTGCGCCCCCTCTCGTCCAGATTCTGAAGGACACCCGAGCCATGCGAATCTCGCTTGCAAAACGTGCGTCGCTCCTCCTGCCGATTCTCGTTCTGGTTGGCTGCCAGACGAGTGGCAGCAGTTGGTATCGGCCCAGTTTCTCGATGTCGAAACTGAACCCGTTCTCTTCCTCCGCCGACAAGCGGGACGGACCAGCGAGGCCGGCCGAGTTGGCCAGTCCGACGCTTACCATGCCTTCGGGAGCCGGGTATGCGGCGGCCAGCTCGAGTGCTTCGGGCGAAATGGGGTATCCGAACACTGCCAGCAGCTACGAGGCGCCCCCGAGCAGCTATCCGAGCACGCAATCTTCCTACCCCTCGACCTCTGCTGGCTCGCTGGGCGGACCGCAAGCGGCCGCCAGCCCCGCCACCACGCCGCAGAGCGGGTATTACGGCGCCGGTCCGGGCTACGGACTCGCCGGACAATCGGGCGCGGGCACGAATCCCTACGGCACGGCAGTGAGCCCAAGCTCCGAGTCGGCCGCCGGAGGCTACAGGACGGCCGGCGTCGCCACGCCTTACGGAACCGGCGCCAGCACCGCCCCACGCTATGGGACCATCGCCGATCGTTACGGGGCCAACCAGGCCGGGTCTGACCAGTCGGACGGCTCCTACACCGGACAGGACGCGGCCGCCGCCGACCCTTATCAGAGTGTGCGCGACTACGGCTCTGGGCAAACGCAAACTTTGCAGGGCCCCGCTGCGGCCTACGGCGCCGATTCGCGCTACGGTGCTGCACCCGATTCCCGGCATGAGTCGGGGGCCGGCTCCACTGGTCCTTCCGCAGCTGGCTCCAGTTATCCTTACGGCACGTCGGGCTCGACCGGTTACGGCGCCAGTGGGCAGAACCCGTCCG
This sequence comes from Planctomycetota bacterium, assembly GCA_043824335.1. GTDB lineage: Bacteria > Planctomycetota > Planctomycetia > Pirellulales > Thermoguttaceae > JBDRTC01. The sequence continues at coordinate 21,416 of JBDRTC010000197.1, forward strand.
GCGCGACCACCTCCGGGTCACGCTACGACAGCGGTCAACGATATGGGGCAGGTTCGGATCCCCTGATCGGCGACCGGTACGCCCGGGCCGATACCGGGTCGACGGACGCCGCCTGCGACAAGTGCAGCACCAGTCAACCAAGCGACTCGGGGAGACAAAGCGACCGGAAACTCGGGGATACCGGTTACCAACCGGGCGGTCCCACGGCCAACATGCCCGGCCGGACCGAGTACGATTGGGGGAACACCGGCTACAATCCGCCTGGGGTCAGCCCCTACCGTTCGCCGGCGGAGTCCTACACGGCCCCTTTTTTTCCCGGGAGCACTAAGCCCTACACGCCGGGTGGGGAGGGTTATTCCGAAGCCCCGGCGGATTCTCATTCAGGCTCGAGTGGCGCGCCCAAGCCGGGTTCCTACGTGATTCCCGCCAGCCACGAGCCGCAATCGCCCGCCGCGGGATGGTGACGCTACGGCCCGCCGCGGCATCTTTGTGGGGTACGTTTTCAACGGGCGGTTAGAAGAACGCGGTTGCGAACGACAAGGCCCGTGTTCTCATAGCCTTCGGGATACGGCTTGCTCTGCACGGCCAAGTAGAACGGCCGATCCAACGCCGAGGCGCCCGTGTCCAAACTGGCCAGCAGGTAGCGGTGCAGGACGGCGTGAAGCAGCCAGTCGGGCGGTTCGTCCGGGTCGGCTCCAATCACGGCCCCGCGGGGAACCACAGACTCAAGTGCGCGCAGTTCGTGGAACGTCTCCCGGTCTTTTCGCGGCGTGCCGATCAGGCAAAGGGAAAGACCGACCAGCAGCGTGATGCCGACCACGACGATCTGCCGGGCGAGTCTTGCGTGAAGAAGACGGAAGACCCTTCCGTGCGCCGGTGGGACCCACGTTGCGAGCACGGGCGCCACCAAAAGCGCCGTACCGAGCGCGAAGTACGGATACGACGGAACAATGTAGAACGCTCGCACCTTGAGACTGACCATGATCGGCAGGCTCGCCGACAGCCCGACGAGCCAACACGCCACCGCCGGTCGCACCGTGTTTCCCATCAGCCCGACGCGCTGGTGCCGGGCTGATGCAAGCAGCGTCAGGGCGAGAATGGCCGCCATCGGAGCAAGAGCCTCCGAAAGAGTCGTCAGCACGAGCCAGCGGCTCCCGGCGTTTAGTTGGCCGCTGAGCGCGGGGAGGAGTTGCCGTTCGAGGTACTCTCCCAGGGCATGGCGGGCAGGCCCGTAGCTGACGAGCGCGGCCATGAAAAGGGTCGCGAAAGCCGTGGTGAAGCAGGTGATCCGGACGCCCCGGCGAAACTGGCCGCGGGCCAGGGCCGATTCGACGAGGCAGGCGGCCGCGAGCGGGAACAGCCCCACCGGCCCTTTCGAGAGAAAGGCCGCAAGAATCGCGGTGGCCGAGCCCACCGACCACGCCGCTTCTCCCACGACACTTCGCGCCCGCAAGGCGCGCAGCGTCATCAGGAAGGCGAGGAGGCAGAAGAAGCCGAGCGTGTTTTCCTGGAGGTTGCTCTTGTAGGTCCAGTTCCAGTCGGGAATCAGAACCCAGAGCAACACCGGCAGCCACGCGGTCTTTGTGAAAAGGGGATCCGAAGGCGCCAGGAGCCGCCATATCGGCGGGATCAGAGCCAGTGTCGCCAGCATCGCGGCAAGCGAGTAAGCCTTTTCGACCAGGTAGTGCTCGCCAAAGAGGCGAAAGAAAAGCGATTGGATCACGAAGACCAGGGGTGGGTGCTCGTGAAACGTGGCGCCCAGGGTTTCCGTGTAGCAGGGTTCCCACCAGGTGCCGATTCCCAGGGCGAGATTCCGGCTGATCGTGGCGTACGTGACGCCGTCGACGAACATGCCCCAAGTGGTTAGCTGGGGTAACAGAACGGCCGAAATCAGCAACAGGACAGTGGCCCAGCCCCACCAGCTCCGAGTCGCTTCCCAGCCGGTCGGGAGCGCGTCCGAGGCGGCGTCGGCTTTCGATTGTGCTGAATCCCGCTTAGGCATCGTCCGTCCTCCAAACCCGCACGGCACTCTCCTCCAGGGGGCCGGGCTGTGGTATTATAATGGAGAGGGCGCGTTCTGAGGTTACCGGTACTGACTGGACTTCTGCAAAAGTCCAGTGCTGAGGGAGATGCGGACTTGCTGATCGGACCCATTTTCAGCCGAGAACTCGTCGTGGCCCCCCGTCGGCCCTGGCTCTACGTCACTCGGGCCGTCTACTGCCTTCTGATGTTCTTTCTGATCAGCACGGCGTGGCTGATCTTGACCGGCACCCAGTTGGTCCGCGACTTGGGCGACATGGCCCGATTCGGGGCGCTGTTGTTCCCAATCCTTGCCCAGTTGCAGTTGGCGTTGGCCGTGTTCTTTTCGGCCCTCTTGGCCGCAAGCGCCGTGGCCCAGGAAAAGGATCGCCGCACGCTGGTGCTCCTGCTCTTGACGAATCTGTCCAACAGCGAGCTGGTGCTGGGCAAGCTCATGGCCAGTCTGCTCAACGTGCTGGTGGTGGTGGCGGCCGCGGTTCCGCTTTTCATGCTCTCCGCCCTTTTCGGCGGGGTTTCGTTCGATCAGATCGCCCGGGTGTTCGCCGTAACCTTCGCCAGCATGATCGTTTGCGGAAGTCTTGGCTCAACGCTGGCTTTGTGGCGGGAGAAGACCTTTCAGGCCCTGGCGATGACCGTGTTGGTGCTCGTCCTGTGGCTGGCCGTGTGGAAGATCGTGGCCACGGGCGTGGCGTTCGAGAGTTGGCTGGGCCTTTCGTGTCAGACTTGGGCGGTCGGCTTCAGCCCTTGGGAAGCCATCCTCGAAGCCAGCCGGCCATTCGTCGAGGCCGAGGCGGCGCTGGGCCCGTTGGGAACCCCGGTCAATCTGTTCCTGTTAATGGCGGTCGTCACCACGCTGTTGCTCAACGGCGTGGCGGTGGGGATGGTCCGGGTATGGAATCCGTCGCGCGAGTCGAGGCCGACCGCCCTGGAGGAGGATACCTGGCGTCGGGAGAGCATCTGGAGCGCCGAGCACGATGAGGCCCGGGCAGACGCCGTTGGGGATGCGTTTGTCGGTCAAGCTCGATCGGCCGAGGTCGGGCCCGCGACCACGGGCAAGATGCCCGTGCCACCCGCTGAGAGGCCGCGGCAAGTCTCCTCCGGCAAGGCTGCCCGGACCCGCCATGTCTGGGACAATCCGATCATCTGGCGCGAGATCCGAACTTGGGCCTACGGCCGGAAGATTATGATTGTCCGGCTGGCCTACCTTGTTCTGTTTGCGTTGGCCGCGGCGAGCCTGCACTGGATGGTCGAGAGCGAGAGTTTTGTCGCCCGGGGCGGCGGGGCCCTGGTCTTGGCGGCCCTTTTCCTCTTGAGCTTTGTGCTGGTCAACGCCCAGGCGGTCACCGCGCTGACCAGTGAGCGGGACGGCAGGGCGATCGACTTGTTGCTCGTCAGCGACCTGACGCCCAAGGAGTTCGTCTACGGCAAGCTGGGCGGCGCGTTTTACAATACCAAGGAGATGCTGCTGCTGCCGATGCTTTTGTGCGTCTATCTCTGGTACGCGGAGGCAGTGGGATTGGAGGACCTGATCTACCTGCTCGTCGGCTCGGCGGTGCTGTATGTTTTCGTGGCCATGTTGGGCGTCCACGCAGGGATGGCCTACGACAACTCCCGCAGCGCCATCGCCACCAGCTTGGGAACCGTCTTTTTCGTCTCCCTGGGGGTGGCCATCTGCATGCGGATCATGCTCTCCTTCAGCGGCCAGTTCGAGGTCCAGTTGCCGTTTTTGGGCCTCATCGTCTTTGGCGGCGCGGGGCTCTACCTGGCCCTGGGTGTGCGCAATCCCTCGACCGCCATCGGCCTGGCCTCGTTCGCGTGCCCCTTGGTCACCTTCTACGCAATCACCAGCTACTTCATGAACCAGAACCACCTGGCGTTCGTGGCGATGGTGGTGGCGTACGGATTCATGACCTTCGCCATGCTGATCCCGGCGATCGACGAATTCGACGTGGCCACCGGGAGGACGACCATCGGTGAGCAGTAGGGAAACTCGGCCGTGCAATTGCTGATCGAATACATGCCCTGGCTCGTGGCCATGGGAGTGCTGCTTCTTGGCTCGGCGTTCTTTTCGTCGAGCGAGGCGGCCCTGTTCTACCTGAACTGGCGGGACCACCGCTGGCTCGCCTCGGGCAACCGCGCCCAGCGAATGGCCGCCGGGCTCTTGACCGAGCCCGACCGGCTCTTGACCGCCGTTCTGTTCTGGAACCTGGTGACCAACATTACGTTCTTCACGATCGCCTCGATCACCAGTCTGGCGTTGAGGGCGCGCGGCCAGGGCACCGAGGCCGTGGCCTTCGCCGTCGTGTCGCTCTTGGTGATCATCGTCTTCAGCGAGATGCTCCCCAAAAGCCTCGCCGTGCTCAAGCCGCGAACGGTGGCCGCCCTGGTCGCCGTGCCGCTCTCGGCCGCGGTTCGACTGGTCGATCCGGTGCTCCCCGCGCTGAGGCAGATCAACCTGCTCTCGCGAAGGGTCCTCTGGCCGACCTTCACGCCGGATCCTTATCTTCGGGTGGGCGACCTGGAACGGGCGGTCCAGTTGTCGACCTCCGGCTCGAACGAGGCACTCTTGAAGCAGGAGCAGGCGGTGCTCAGGAGCATTGTTTCCCTCTCGGAGATCCGCGCCGACGAGCTGATGCGGCCGCGGACCCGGTTCCGCACGTTTCATCCGCCCGTGGCCCTGGCCGACCTCGAAGGCCGGCTTCCCCCCAGCGGCTATCTGCTGGTGACTGAGCCGGAGAGCGACGAGGTGGCCGGAGCGATCGCGCTGAGGCATCTCTCGCACGTTCCCACCGAGCGTCTTGAGGCGTGCGCGGAACCGGTCGTCTACGTCCCCTGGTCGACGACGGTCGCCGAGGCGCTGGAAACGATGCAGCGGAAGAACCGGCAGGTGGCCGCCGTGATCAACGAGTTCGGGGAAACGATCGGCATCCTGACCTTCGACGACATTCTCGACGAAATCTTCACGCTCGTCTCCAGCCGCAGCCAGCGCCTGTTCCAAAGGGTGCCGATTCGCCAGGTCGCGCCCGGCGTGTGGCACGTGACCGGCATGACGAGCCTCAGGCGGCTGGTGCGGCATTTCGGCGTCGACCGGCCCGCCAGCAAGAGCCTGACCGTGGCCGGCGTTGTGCAGGAAGCCTTGGAGCGGTTTCCCAATCTTGGCGACGAGTGCCGCTGGGGCCCCTTCCATTTCAAGGTGATCGAAGCCCAGGAGCGCGGGCAACTGCTGGTGGAGCTGACCCGAACCGATGCCGGCAACGAGGAGGCGCCATGATCTGGTTCGCCTTGGGACTCGGTGTCGTCGGGCTCTTCCTCAGCGCTTTCTTCAGCGGCTCGGAGATGGGCTTTTATCGGGCCACGCGCTTGCGGCTCGTGCTCGACGCCCTGGGCGGAGACTTCGTCGCCCGGGGGCTCGTCTGGCTCACCAACCATCCCTCGATGTTCGTTGCCACCACGCTGGTGGGCAACAACCTGGCCAACTACCTGACCTCGCTGGCCATCGTGATGGGCGTGCAGGCGATCCTCTTCGCCAACGGACGCGTGCAGGAGCACGGGCACCTGATGGAGCTGATCGCGCCGTTGCTGTGGGCGCCGCTGTTGTTCGTCTACGGGGAGTTGCTACCCAAGAACCTCTTTCTCAACGCTCCCAATCGCCTGTTGCGCAAAGGCGGACCCTTGTTCCTTTTCTTTGTGCTCCTGTTTCTTCCGGTCAGCGTGTTGTTGTGGGGCCTGAACTGGGTCTTCGCCCGGCTCCTCGCCGAGCCGCCCGAACCGGTCCGGATTCGGCTAGCGCGACGGGAGCTTCAACGAGTTCTGGAAGAAGGGCACGAGGCGGGCCTCCTCCATCCCTCCCAGGTGAAGTTGGCCCAGGGGATTTTTGCCGTGGCCACCCATCCGGTCACCCGTTATCTTTCCCCCTCAAGCGAAGTGCCTCGCGCCCGAAAAGACATGGGCCGGGAAGAAGTCTGCCGGCTGGCCCGACGCCACGAAATCCCCGACGTTCCCGTGGAAGACACGGGCGCCGACCCGCGGCTGGTCGGCTACGTCCGCGTGATCGATTTGGGGCTGGTCCCCTCGGAGAGCCTCGGCCCGATCCGGCCGCTGATGGAGATCCCCCATACCGACAGCCACGTCGACGCCCTGATGCGGATGCAGAGCGCCCAGGAAAGCCTCGCCCAGGTGGTCGATGCCGAGGGACAAACGCTGGGCATCCTCACCGCCCGCCGTCTCCGTGAGCCGCTCTTCCGGGGTGGGCGATAATCCGTGTTGACATGTACCAGGCGGCCATCGCCCACATGCGGATGATCCGGACGAAGAAGTACAAGTCAAGTAGGTTATGCTTCAGCATATCGGAAGCGGGGACGATATGCTAAAGCATAACCTACACGCTGGACATGGATTAGTTCGATTACCCCTCTCCCTCGGAAAGAGCGACGAGTTCGGTCTTGTCCAAGGCACGGCCGTAGATCCGCAGCTCCTTCATTTTTCCGTTGAAATGGTCGTGCTCGCCGAGGCCGATCCTGAGCGGCTCGGGGGTCGAGAGATCGTAGTCGGCCGACTCGAAGGGGGATGACTCGGCGACGCATTTCGCGTCGACGTAGAGCTTCAACCGGCCCCCCTGTTTCACGGCCGCCACGTGCCGCCAGCCCGGGACCAGCGCCCGATCGTGGCTCACGCACTTGCCGGCTTCCAGCGAGAGCACGCGGCCCGAGGGAAGAGTGCCGGCGAAGAGCTTTCCCTCGTAGACGGCCATGGACCAGACGCGGCGGTAGAGCACGTCGGGCGTCGTGTCGAGCTGGCCCGTCGGGGTCCATCCCTCGGCGCCGTCGTAGCGAAAAACCTTTCCCAGCGGCAGCGTGCCGCCGTAGAGCTTTCCGTTGTAGACGGCCAGGGCCATCACCTCCTTCTCGTCGCCGAGTCGGCCCAGGCTGGTGAACTGGTCGGGGCCGTCGAACCGAAAGACGGTGCCGTTGGGCCAGGTGCCCAGGGAGATCCGTCCCTGGTAGACCACGGCCGAGTAGGTCTGGCCCGTGCCGGGCGCGGCGCCCAGCGGCGTCCATTCCGCACCGCCCTCATATCGGGCGAAGGCCTGTTTGCCGAACATCGTGGCGTACAGGCCGCCGTTATGCACTAGGAACGCGCCCAAGCGAGCGCCGGGATCGCCCTCGAACGTCCAGCGCTTGCCGCCCTCGTAGCGGTAGCAGGCGGCGGTGCGCGTGGGGCATCCGTAGCTGTCGCAGGTGGTGGCGTACAAGTCTCCCTTGAAGGTGACCAGGCCGGTGACCGTGCAGACGTCGCCGATCTTGCCGCAATCAGTCCATTCGGTTCCGCCCTGGTAGCGGAAGACTCTCCCGCCGGGGTTCTTGTTGGAAGAGACGGGCTGTGCGGACCCCTGGCCACTGTAGAAGGAGGTGCCCGCGTAGAGCTTTCCCTCGTGCTCGCCCAGGGCGGAGACGGTGTTCGACAGGTCGGGGCTCCCGCAGTCGGTCCACCCGTGGCCGCCTTGATAGCGGTAGACGTGTCCGGCCTCCCCCTCGCCCGGCTCCCACGTGCCGGCGTAGAGGCCGCCGTCGAACACCGATAGCGCCCAGATCATGCGGCTGTTTCCCGGCCGGCCGCAGTCGGTCCATTCGCTGGGCGGCATGCCGGCGTCGATGCCGAAGAACAGGTTGCGGTGGTTCGACTGGGCCGACGTAGCCCCCACGTAGTTCATCAGGCTCAAGTTAATGCCCGTTCGGGTCGCCGGGTCGTACTTGCTCAAGAGGTCTCCAAGAACGTCGTCCAGCTCGGCTTCCGTGTGGAGCCAGACGGCAATGGAAAAGTCTCCCGCTCCCAGGCGGAGAGATTCCGAGTCGGGCACCTCGACGTAATCGGCGATGCCGTCGAACGTCGCGCCCTCGGCTGCGTCGAACGTAACGCCGTGGTTCACGCCGTGGTTTCCCTGTCCGGAAGAGTCGCGGCAGTCAGCCACGAGCCTCCAATGCCCCAGAAGATCCGCCTCCGGCCCGGCCGCGGTCGCGCCGAGCGAAACCGAGGAAAGCAAGAGCGAGAAAAAGGCGAGATGCCTCGCGCCGTGAACGGTCATGCCAAAGCTCCTATGCCATTAGTCTGTGGCCATTGTACCCACAACACGTTGGAACAAGAGTCCTGAACCCCGAACCCTGAACCCTCGGTTGGCTGCGGCTTCGCCGAGCTAGGCTGAAGTCGCAGACGCCGCCCCTCAGCCGATTTCCAGCCAGGCCCCCTTGCGTGACGACTCGTAGGCCGCTTCGAGGATCCTGGTCGCGCTGATGCCGTCGGGCCCCGTGAAACGCGGAGGCCGATCCTCGACGATCGCCCTGGCGAAGTCGTCGAAGAGCGGGGCGTGCAGGTTCTCGGCGTTGGAGACCTTTCGGCACTCGACCTCGCGCCCCACCGTGATCAGGGCCTCGTCGCCGTCGGAAGGGTGGAGCGTCAGCTTGGCCTCGGTTCCCACGACGTGGATCTCGTCGGTCCACGTCTTGCTGTTCCAATGAAAGGAGGCCGTACACTCGAGGTCGCCGGGAAGCGTCAAACGCAGCACGGCCGAGTCTTCCGCGGCATAGTCGTGGGCGAGCGTGTCGACGCGGGCGATCAGTCGGCGGGGCATGCCGAACCACCAGGCCAGAAGGTCGAACTTGTGGACGCCCACGTCGGCGAGCACGCCGCCCCCGGAGAGTTCCGGCTTCTCCCGCCAGCCGTCGGGTCGCCCCGCGTACCAACTGTGCATGGCGATTCGCACCAGCACCACCCGGCCGAATTGCCCGCGGTCGAGCATGTCTTTCACTAGCTGGTAGCGGGGCGAGAAGCGGCGGAAATAGGCGACGGCCAGCCGGCGGCCCGTCCGTTCGGCGGCCCGGCACATTCGGGCGGCCTCGGCCGTGTCGAGCGCCATCGGCTTCTCGACCAGAACGTCTTTACCCGCATCGAGCGCCGCGATCGCCTGGGGCGCGTGAACAGCGACGGGCGTGGCCAGGTAGACCGCGTCGACCCGGGGATCGGCCAGCATCGCGAGGAAATTGGTCAACACCTTTTCGGGCTTCAGCGATTGGATCTCGGCCTGCCTTGCGTCGGGCTGCCTCGTGACGTAAGCGTAGAGCGTGCTCTCGGGCTGACTCCGAATCGCCGCGCCGGCCCGCTTGCGCACGATGTCGCCGAGCCCCACAATCGCCCAGTTGACCTTGCCGCCGTGCATCGTCTCCGCTCCTTACCGGCGAGTCTCGATCAGGCTCTCTTTGATGGCCCAGGCGATGTATTTCGAGTCTTCCTCGGTGGTGTGGGGGAAGATGGGGAGGCTGATCGCCTGGCGGCAGGCTTGGGCCGCGATCGGGCAGTCGGCCGTCTGTTCGCTGTAGCCGAGTTCGGAGATCGCTTCCCAACTCCACACGGCCGGATAGTGATGGGCGCAGCCGACCCGGTACTTGCCCTGGAGCACCTCCAGGAACGCCTCGCGATCGACGGCGGCCTCTTCCGTATCGAGCCGCACGACGTAGAGGTGGCAGCCGTGGCCGGCCTCGATGCCGGCGGGCCGGATGATTTCTTCCACGTCTTCCAGCTCTCGGTGTACGTGCTGAAAAGCCTCCAGACGCCGGGCGACAACACGGTCGATCTTCCCAAGCTGGGTCAGCCCGACGGCGCATTGCACCTTGGTCAGCCGGTAGTTGAAGCCGACCGTGGCCACGCGAACCTTCGGGCCGTAGACGTAGCCAAACGTCTTTTTCCGCCGCACCCGCTCGGCGAAGTCCTCGTCGTCGGTGGTGACGGCACCGCCTTCGCCCAGGAGCGTCATGTTCTTGTTCGACTGGAAGCTGTAGCAGGCGGCCTTGCCCCGCCCTCCGATAGGCTGTCCCTTGTACCGGGTGGAGACCGCGTGGGCGGCGTCGTAGATCACCGGAACGCCCGTTTCGTGCGAAATCGCATCGAAGGCGTCGCAATCGGCCGACAGGCCGGCAAAGTGGACGGGGAGGATCGCCTTGGTGTTCTCCGTGATCCGCTCGCGCACGTCGAGAGGGTCGAGGCAGAGCGTGCTCGGGTCGACGTCGGCAAAGACGACCCGGGCCCCGCGGGCAATCGCGCAGGTGGCCGTCGAGACGAACGTCAACGGCGTGGTGATCACCTCGTCGCCGGGGCCGATCCCCAGCGCCATCATCGACACGTCCAACGCCGTGCCGCAACTGTTCACCCCCACGGCCCGTTTGGCGCCCTCGTGCTCGGCCAGGGCGTTCTGGAACTGCGTTTCCTCGGGCAAGGGAAAAAAGCTGCCGCCGGGCTCGGCCGCGGCGCGAACGACCTCGGCGACCGCCTCCAGGTCGTCCTGTTCATACACGCCGCCCAGGGCAACGAACGGGATCTCGCGAATGGCGAAGCCCGCGTGTGACGCGTCCATCTTCATGCTCCCTCGGCTTTCCGGACAAGGCGTGAGTGCAAGAAGTGAATCCTCGCCGCTGGGAGCAGTGTTGTCAACACGGTGATCGAGGCAGGAAGACGAGAACGCAGCCCACCGCGAGCATGCTTCCGCCTACGCTCAGGCTCAGGATCGACTCGGCCAGCGGGACCAACAGCAGCATGACGGTGATCAAGAGCGCGCCTAAAGCAGCAACGGAAACGCCGACCACTCGCGCGGGCGACCAGATGCGCCGTGATGATCGTCACCACGGCCCCCAGCCACCACATGGTGATCGGCACGCAGCCGTGCTCATAAGCCAGCCGGGAATGGGCCACGAAGGCGAACGCGCTGAAGCTGCTCATCCAGAAGGAGATGCTGGAAAGCCACCAGGGCACCTGCTTTCCGCCGGCGAAATAGTCCTTTGCGTCGCGTATCCGCCCGGCAAAGTAGAGCCCCACGGCGAGCATCACCACGAAGAAGCCGACAATGATCGCGTAGTCGGCCAGGATCAGTGCGTTGCCGGATGGGTTCATCGAGGGCGGGCTTTGGTGGTGAGGATGGGACGAGAAACAACTTCCGCCCGTTCAACTGCCCGACCATGTCACCTCTGTTTCACCCTCAAACGGCTCGACGTCCACGTATTCGCGACGCACGCCGTCATCCTCGTCCAGGAATACCGACAACCTCAGCGGCGAGGACGCCATACCTGACAGCCGCACGCGGAGCGAGCCGCCTTCGGCCTCGGCCCGGACGATCGAGGTGTTGTACTTGCTTTTCATGTAACGGGAGACCTCATCGTGGTCGGCGAGGATGGTTTCCAGGCTCGCGGTGAGCTGCCTGGTGCGGGCGAGGATCAGGTCCCAGGCGTCCATCGGGAGCGCGTCGAACTTTTGCTCATGGGTGGTCAGCTCGCCGAAAAACGCGGAGCGGAGTCCGTGGGAAATGATCTTCGCCGCGGAGCCGGCCGCCTTCTCCACGTCGTTGATCGGGTTTTCGGCCAGGTACGTCGTCGTGCCGGTCAAGAAGTCTTCCGCGTGCCGGGGCGGAAACGACGAGACGCCGAACATCTCGGGATCATCCGGCAGCCGGTCGTACATCCGGTTCTTCAGCCCGTAGGGCCAGTAACCGCCGCTTCCGGCCTGGTCGACCTTCAAGAGCCCCGGCGCCAGCACGGGATTGAGAAAGTGCATACCCCGCTCTTTCAGGTACGGGAGCGCCCGAACGCCGTATTCGCCCCAATGGCCGCGAAAGGTTTCGCTGTGCCGGGCGCCGAGGCGGTTCCAGAACGCATCGTGAAGGGCGAAGCGCTCGTCGAGCTGGTCGGCCGTACACTCACCGCTCCCGAACTCGTAACACACGAGTTCGTAGTAGCCAAGCGCGTGGGTGTTGAACAGGGCGTCGCCCGAGTTGATAAGCTGCCGGATCGTGGGATCGAGCCGCTCGGGCACGACGCGGATGTTCAGCGAGGGGAGCGGCACGAAGCCGTGGCGATGGGCAACGCGGACGTACTCGAAGTCGGTCCGACCGTCGCAGTCGTCGATCGACAGGCAGACCAGCGGCGGCGTGACGCTGGCGGCCAGCGGCTTTCGGGCCGTCCAGACGATCGAACGCCAGAAGAGGTCGTCGAGCTCCCGCCCGTGCCCAAACGTGCCCGCAAGCCAGAGCCGCACGTTCACGGCGAACTGCACGGCTCGGCCCTCCCCCACGCTCGCGGCAAACAGGGCGGGGTAATTCCCCGGAACCATGGCGCTGCCGGGGACGAGGTGCCGGGTGGCGATCAACTGCTCCTTGCCCAGGATGCCGTGAGCCAGAACGGCTACGTCCGACCGCCAGCCCTCGACCATGGCCGCCGAAACCATGCGATCCAACCAGTGACACTCGGCCGGCCCCTGCATGGCCGTGACGTAGTGCGGCGTCGGGCCGATCTGCATGCAATTCGTGGCGTACACGTGGCGACTGATACGATCGAAGCCAAACAGCTCCTTGAGCGGCCCGGGGCACGCACGCAGGTCGAAATCAAGATTCACCAGCCCCACGCCGGCACGGACCGCCTCGGCCAGCGCTCGTGACTCTTCTTCGGAAAGCGAGGCGGCGACGCCGTTCTGTGCCAGCAGGACGGCTGCCGAGGCATTGAGCGTTTCGGCGGAGAGGCGAGCATGGGCCAGGTCGACCAGCCGGTAGGGAATGCCGAGATGCTCCAGCGCCCGAATCACCGTCGGTTCGACGATCGAGCGCTGCCAAAAGGACCCGCCGGAACCGACGACCACGAGGCACACGGCGTTGCCCTGCACCTCCTCTTGCGGCGGACGCACGGCTCTCTGCCGGAGCCGGTCGAGCGTTTCATTTTTGTTCATTGTTGCGGTGAAGTCCTAACGCGGCCAACGGAGGGTTCAGGGTTCGGGACTTTCTTGCAGGCGTATCATGTAGACAATGGACGACGGGTGGCATGGCGTCGCTTGCGTCGCCATGCTTCCGCCACACATGCCCACGCTTCGCGAGGGCATGCCACCCTGACCGCTGAAGCAAAATCCTGAACCCTGAACCCCGAACCCTTTGCGTCCTCCGCGGCGGAATCCTTGAAAATT
>JBDRTC010000198.1:0-7480 GCA_043824335.1 Planctomycetota bacterium
CGATCCCGGCCAAGAGTTCCGATTGCTGCCGGTACAGCTCGATGTTGCCGCTGTGGATGCCCAGGATGGCGCCCACGGAATTGAGCAGACTCGCCTCGACCGTGCCGAACTCGCCACCGGAGACGTGATTGAACGCGGCCAGCCACCCGAACACGTTCCGGCCTTCCGCCAGCGGAACGGCGATCATCTGCCGAACCTCGGGAAGCGGCCAGGAGTCGTCCAGGGTCGCGGGGGGATTGACCACCGTGGGCTGGTTGCCGGTGCTCAGATCCAGGTGGTCGACGATACGGCTGAATGCTTCGCCGTCGACCGGACAGCGGCCAAACGAGAGGAACGTCGAGTCGGTCCGCCCGCCACGGGTCAGCGATTCGTCCTTGGCGGCGACCGGAAGGAGCTGGATCGCCAATCCCTCGGCGGGCAGCACCTCCTCCATCCACTCCAATGCCGCGCGGCCCAGGTCTTCGTCGCTTTCGGAGATTTTTAGATTCTGAGTGAGCCGGTAAAGCAGGCTGATCTCTTCGTAGGTAGCGACCAAGTGGTTCGAGAGTTTTTCGGTCTCATCTTCCAACTCCTTGATCCGCGCGCCCGCGGCCACCTGCTCCATCACAAGCCGGCCCACCCGCTCCAGACTCTCCGGAGCCCAAGGAGTCTGCCGGCTCGCCCAATCGAGGCCCTCTTCGCAGTCCATCCCCAGCGCCTGAGCGGCCCGGAAAACGTCGCCGCCGGGCCCCACCGGGCGCGTGACAAAAACGGCCGCCGCTACAGTCACCTGCTCCTCGATTTCGACCAGCGGCAGGGCGAGCACCACAAAGGGTGGCTCTTCTTCGAGGAACTCGGGCCGCCCGCGCTGGGCGACCTGCCGGAACAGCTCCGCTCGCATCTGCCAATCGGCCCGCGGCTGATCGGGCGACGCAACCACCAATTCGCCGGTTTCCCCGTCGAAAAGGTGAAACCCCACGCCGAACCCGCGCTGGAGTTGCCGGACCGCCGGATAGGCCGGCGACGTTGGCCCGCCGTCGCTTGCCGGCTGAGTATCCGCTGGGAGCACTTCTTGGAAAACTGACATCAGACTTGACACCGTGTTGATCGAAACGGCCCGCGCTGGTTGCCTCCCAAACTCCTCTCCCCTCGGGAACTCTAGGTCATTTCTGGGGCTTGGGCTTTGACAAGAGGCCTTCCAGTGCCTTGTCGAATCTCGAATCCCAAGAAACCGTGAGAACAGACGGACTTGGATGCCCCGCGGCACGCCTGCACCGTCATCCGACAATGCAAACCGGGTGCCCGGTGAGGGGTAATCTGCCGACCGTGAGGGTTCGCCGGGTCATTTGCCGAACCCGACCGCGTCCAAGTCGGTCTCGATCCCTCCCCACAATCCACTGGCTTCAGCGCCGAAGGACCCGATCGCGCCCAAAACGGCCATCAGGATCAGACCCAGCACGACTGCGTATTCGACCGACGTGGCGGCCTCTTCATTTTGAAGCAGTTCAACGATTTGTTGCATGGCGCACCCCGCAGGCTGGGACCGCCCGAAGGACTTGAAAAGAAAAGCTTTAGAGAGGGAAACCTCCCGGCAACTCTACGTTACGGGCCGGCCCTGTCAAACGGGCTGCTAACGCCAGCCATCACGGTCCGCGTCATCACTCAAGAGGCGGCTCGACGTCAGCGGCACGGGCTTCGGCCAGGCGAGCGCGGCCGGATCGATGCCCGGGGGATGGGGCGACCGTAAGGGCGCCTGCCAGCGGACGAGCCGGCTCGAGCTCGGGCCCGATTCCGCCGGACCGGAGAATCCGACCTCGCTCCGCACCAGCCCGGCGATCGACACCAGGGCGTCGTCCAATGTCTGGGGGTCGCCGTCGGGCCGCCGCCAAACGGCGATCACCGCTTCCGGCAGCACCAGCGACCCTTGGCCGTTCCACCCGATCTTGCTCAGTATCCGTTCCGGCCGGCCCGGCCCCACAAAGCTCAAAAGGCCGGCGTCCGGGCGCGTTGCCAGGGCGCAAGCGTTTGCCTGAATCGAGATGGCGCCCGGCCGATCGGGGACCTGCCCGTAACGGCATTCCAGCAAAGGCCCCGCGTCGCGAAGCGTCACGTTGGCCGCCCCGATCAGCACTGGCTCGTCCGGCTCGGGGCAGTGGTCCAGTTCAACTGCCGGCCCGGAGTCCAACGAGAGCACGTTCGCCATTTCCACCGAAAGCGCCCCGAGCGTCTCGCACGCAACCCCTACGCTCACCCGGCGGAGCACGCAGTCGCTCAACTGCAACTGGCCGCTGAACAGCGACAGCTCGGCCGCATCCCGGTCGGCCGGATGCGTCCAGCGGACCGCCACCGGTCGACGGGTCGCCGTGTCGGCCGCTTGGAACGAGCAGCCTCGGAACTCCGCCCGGGCGGCCGTCACGTGGAGGATCGCGTCTCGCTCACCCGACGGCGCCGGTCGGGCGGAACCGTCCCAAACGAAGTCGATGTTCTCGAACCGAACCCCCTCGTCGCGGACGACCAACCCGCCCTCCGGCACCACGACCAATGGCCGACTGTCCGACTCGCCGCGAACGCACTGGCCCGGCTGCAAATCGAGGGAACCGATCGCCAGGGGCCCGCCCGATGGGAGCACGAGATCGTCGATTCGGGGCTCCATCGCGGCCTCTGCGTCCGGATGGGGGACATTTTCAACAGCGGCCGGGCCGACAGGGCCGGCCATCGCGTCAGCCGCACTCAAAGGTGCCGTTGCCGCGCTCGGCGCGGAGGCCGAGGGGCTGAAGCGCCAAACCGCCCATGCGATCACCACCAACGCCACGAGGCATGCGGCGGTCGCGGTCAGCCAGGAGGGGGCCGGCTGCATCCCCCTCGCGGGGTGGGTCGGTGTGTCGCAATATGCCGGGAGACGTCGGGGCCGTTCGAGGTAGCTCCCCAACATCACCCGGCCAGCCCGGGCAGGCGGTCCCACGATCTCCCCCAGCCGGGCCATCGACTCGGGGCGCGAGCTTGGGTCTCGTTCGAGCGAGGCCGAGATGGCAGCTGCCAGGGGTTTCGGCGTGTCGGGCGCCAGTTTCAAGACGTCCGGGACACGGAAGGTTTGCACCGCGCGCAGCTTCGCCATGCGGTCACCCCCCGGAACGGGTGGGCGTCCGACGAGCAGATGCCACCAAAGACACCCGCAAGCGTACATATCGCTGGCAGCCGAGGCCGGGGCCCCGTCGCCAACCCGCTCGGGAGCCATGTAGTCGTATTCTTCCAGCAGCAAATCGGGCTGCGAGAACGCCTCCTCAGGACGGATGGCATGACGCAACCCCGGCTGAGGCAGGACCACGTCGCCCCGATCGGTCAGGATCAAGCTGCTAGCGCCGATGTCGCCGTGGCAGAGGCCCGCTTCCTCCAGGCTCGCGAGGCCGGCAAGCATTTGCCGGGCGATTTCCAGCACGAGATGCGGTGGAAAGCGGCCACCGCGGACCATCCACTCCGAAGCGGTTCGGCCCGCCACGTGCCGGCTGCCGGCCCAAACGCGATCCCCGTCGATCCCTACCCGGGTGATCGGTATGAGAACCGGCGAGTCGAGCGATTCAGACTTCGCAACGAGGGCCTCAAGCCGACCGACAAGGTCGGACGCTTGCCCCGGGGACGGCCGCACCACTGCGAGCCGCACCACCTCTCCGGACTCAGTTTCCCTGGCAAGGTAGCAGTCCGTGTACCCGGGCGACGGCAAACGCCCGCGGAGCACGTACGGACCGACTCGAAGTGCCTCGCCCCGGCCGGCCTTGATTTCCTCCGCCTGGAAACGGGTGACCACCCGAGCCTGGGCCAGGGCGTCGACCCAAACCGACTCGAACAGGGGCAGCCCCCGGGCAAGCCGTCGCGCGCTGCGGCCCAGCCTGCAGACCTGGCCGGGCGCAGCCAGACCCAGGCGCTCCACCAGCGAGATCAGCTCCCGCGGGGGTTCTTCCCGCATCGCGTTGTGCTCCGTCGGGGCAGGAGACTCGAAACAAGCCACGGTGTGCTATCAGATTCCGCCAAGACCGACAAGACCAACCACAGCGACTCGATCCCGCCTCACCCATTGCACGGCCGCGGCGTCTCGGGTATCAACGGACTGCAAGAACCCAAGTGCCACGGGGAGTCCCCACTCCAGTACCTCGCGACACCAGCTCTCGGCAGTTGGGTGGCTGGGGCAGAGCGCAGCGGTGCCCCAGTTCGTCGCGCCCTGGGGCTTCGCTTCGCTCAGCCGCCAGCCACCCACAGTTTCAAGAGTCACGAGATACTACGGGCTTTTCAGCGAGGAGACATCGTGAACGACCCCCAACTCGACAAGCTGGCCGACGTGCTGGTGAACTACTCCACGGCGGTCCGGCCGGGCGACCTGGTCCGTCTGGCAGGGCCGCCCGTGGCCAGGCCGCTGGTGGTCGCGCTCTACCGGGCCGTATTGAAGGCCGGCGGGCACCCTCATCTCACCATAACGCCGGACGAGTGCGAGGAAATCAAGCTCGAACTGGCCAGCGAGGAGCAACTGCGTTACCAGGACCCGCTCGACCTGTTCACCGTCGAGCGAATCGACGTGATGATCCGCGTCAGGGCCGAGGACAACACGAAGTCGCTCTCGGGCACCGACCCCCGCCGGCAAGCCCTGCTCAGCCAGGCTCGCAAGGAGCCTATGGCCCGGTTCCTGGCACGTGCCGCCACGGGCGAATTGCGTTGGGTATCCACGCAGTTTCCCTGCCACGCTTCGGCCCAGGACGCCCAAATGTCGCTGGACGCCTACGAGCGGTTCGTGTTCGACGCCGGGCTCTTGGGCCTCGACGATCCGGCCGCGGCCTGGCGCGAACTCAGCCGACGCCAGCAACACCTGACCGACTACCTCAACGGGTCCAAAGAGATCCGCTTCACCACGCCCGAAGGGACCGACTTGACGCTCGGGGTCGAGGGCCGCAAGTGGATCAACTGCGACGGCGAAGCGAACTTCCCCGACGGCGAGGTTTTCACCGGGCCCGTCGAGGACGCCACCCAAGGCGTCGTCTGCTACAGCTTTCCGGCGGTCCACGGCGGGCGCGAGGTCGACGGCATCCGGCTCGAGTTCAAGGACGGCCGGGTGGTCGACGCCTCCGCCGCCCGGGGCGAAGAGTTCCTGCTGGCCATGCTCGACCAGGACGCCGGCGCCCGCACCCTGGGGAAATCGCCCTGGGCACCAATTACGCCATCCGGCAGTACACCAAGAACACGCTCTTCGACGAAAAGATCGGCGGCACGTTCCACGCCGCCCTGGGCGCCGCCTATCCGGAGACCGGCGCCACGAACCAGTCGGGTCTCCACTGGGACATGGTCTGCGACCTCCGCCCCGGCGGAAAAGTCCTCGTCGACGGCAAGCTCGTCAGCGAGAACGGCCGCTTCCTCGATCCCGCATGGCCCCAGCCGTGAGCCAGTGCGGACGCATTGCCCGCCAGCCACACCAGTATCGAAATCGAATCTCTCGCGGGCCCTATTTTGGGGGGGGCGAGGTTCTCGATCGACGATCCGCCTTGCCCGAAGAGGTCTAGCGACTGCGGTGACTTTCTGGGCTGGCAAAGGTCTCATGCCCCACTAAGGCTCAAAACCTGAATTGCCGGGCCTCTTCGCCTCCGAAAGGCGTGCCGCGGGTTGTGTTCGGGTGGGGTTCCCCTATACTAAAGATTCTCTGCCGATGTCGGGCCGATTCGCGGCGCACGCCACCTTCCGTATCGAAATGAAGCGAGAATTGCGGCATGTCAGTGGCTAATTGGGTTAGCGGGCGGGTTTTCAACCTGGTTCATCGACACAACCTCGTCTACAACACCTGCTGGGAAGATCCCCGGCTGGATCGTGTTGCCCTGGAACTTGGGCCCGACGACACCGTGCTCGTGATCACCTCGGCCGGCTGCAACGCCCTGGACTATGCGCTGATGGAGCCCAGGCACGTCTACGCCGTCGACATGAACCCGCGGCAAAACGCGCTCTTGGAGCTCAAGCTGGCGGGCATCCGGAACCTCGATTTCGAGACCTTCTTTACCATGTTTGGCCGAGGCCGCCTGCCGGGCGTCCGCGACGTCTATCGCGACAAGCTCCGCGGGTCGCTCTCCGAGTGGTCGCAAAACTACTGGGACCGCAAGATCAAGTTCTTCGACAGCAAGCGGCGGACCTTCTATTTTCGCGGCACCTCGGGCGCGTTCGCCCGGATCATGAACATCTATATCGACCGCATCGCGCGATTGCGCCCGACGGTCGACGCGATTCTGGCGGCCGAGACCCTCGCCCGGCAGCGGCAGATATACTACGACGAATTGTGCGATCGCTTCTGGAGCCGGTCGGTGCGGTTTCTCATGAACCGCGACACGACTCTTTCCCTGGTGGGCGTGCCCCGGGCGCAACGGTTCCAGGTGGAAACCCAGTACGAGGGCGGGATCGTCCAGTACGTGCGGGATTGCGTCGACGCGGTCTTCGGCGAGCTTTCCGTCGCCGACAATTACTTCTGGCGTGTTTATACCACGGGCAGGTACACCCGCGACTGCTGCCCGGAATACCTCAAGCCCGACAATTTCGAGAAGCTCAAAAACGGGCTGGCCGACCGGATCAGCACGTACACCAATACGGTGCAGGGCTTCCTGGTCGATCACGACGTGCCCATTTCCCGCTTCGTGCTTTTGGACCACATGGACTGGCTCTCCGACCAATTGTTCCCGGCGCTCGAGGCGGAATGGCAGGCGATCGTCGAGCGGGCCACGCCGAACGCCCGCGTTATCTGGCGGAGCGGCGGGTTGCACACCGACTTCGTCGACAGGGTTCGCGTCATGGTTGGCGGCGAGGATCGCGAACTTGGCGAGCTGCTCACCTACCACCGCGACTGGGCCGCCGAGCTGCACCAGAAGTGCCGCGTACACACCTACGGCAGCTTCTACATTGCCGACCTCGCCGTACCGCCCGCGTTCTAGTGGCCCGTTGAAAGAGCCAAGTTAGATCAACGAATTGGCTGCGGAAGGGTCGCATGGGTCTTCTTTCCGATCTGAGAATCCTGTATCACCTCGCCGTGAAGCCCATCCGGGGCAAGGATCACGCCGCACGGATGGAGAGTTTTTACGCCGGGCAGGCCGAGGCCTACGACGACTTCCGCAAGCGGCTTCTCAAGGGCCGTCAGGAATTGTGGGACGCGATCGACGCGCCCGAGGGCGGCGTCTGGGTCGACATGGGAGGCGGAACCGGCGCGAACGTGGAACGGTTCGGCCCTAGGATCGAACGGCTCGGCAAGGTCTACGTGGTCGATCTCTCCGCCTCGTTGTTGGAGGTCGCCCGAAAGCGGAGCGATGAGCACGGTTGGACGAACGTCGAAGCCGTCGAGGCCGACGCCACTTGCTACGAACCGGCCGCCGGCCCGGCCGACGTGGTGACCTTTTCCTACTCGCTCACCATGATCCCCAACTGGTTTGCGGCGTTGGAGAACGCCCGGGCGATCCTCAAGCCGGGTGGACTCGTCGGGGTGGTCGACTTC
>JBDRTC010000199.1:0-6402 GCA_043824335.1 Planctomycetota bacterium
GGGCTCCGCCCGAGAGGAGACGGCATCCTGGAGAACCGGCGGTGGAGTCTCCTTCGCCGCGGCGGCCTCTTCGCCAAGGCCTTGCAGGAATGACGTAGAGGCCGTGTCGCTTGAAGCTCCGGCGACGGCAGTCTGGGAGGCAGGATCTTCGCTGCCGACGCAGTACCTCAACGCGGCAATCACTTCCGTCATCGATTGGTACCGGTCTTCCGGGCTTTTGGCCACCATCTTTTGGAAAACGGCATCCAGCTCGGGTGGTACGTCCGCCCGGCAGTGGCAGAGCGACGGAATTGGCGTGTGGCAGTGGGCATACAAAATCTGGGCTGGTGTTGTGGCCTTGTAGGGCTTGTGCCCGGCTAGAAGCCGATAAAGTGTGCATACTCCAAACCCTTGGCGGCCTGCAGGACGTAGTCGAATGCCTCCTCAACAGGAAGCCCCCCACGCGCGCCGACCAAATCCGCCAGATCCATGCCGTCGACGTACTGCATCACCAGGAAGTGAATTCCATGCGCCTCACCGGCATCGTGTGCGGTGACGATGTTGGGGTGCTCCAGCTTGGCCGCGGCTCTGACCTCTCGACGGAATCGCTGGACCGCCTCGCGGGATTGCATTGCCTTGCGGTGCAACACTTTGAGGGCCACGATGCGGTCCATCGTACGGTGGCGGGCCTTGTACACGTGGCCCATGCCGCCCTTGCCGATCTGCTCCAACACAACATACTCGCCAAGCACCAGGCCCTTGGTCTTCCCCTGAAGCGCGGCTGCGGCCTGGTACTTGGTGAGCTTTCCGGCTCCGATGAGTTCACGAGCAAGCTCTTGGGCATCCCGTGGGCGTCGCGCTGGCGGAAAGCTATCCTGGAAGGCCGACAGCCCGGCTGCCGTGAACAGGCCGCTCCGGACCAGGTACTCGGCGAACTGCTCGATGGCGACCGCAACGGGCCGCTTCAACGTCTCGTCGCCGGCCGGAGGGGCCGAGTCGAGGCCGGCTTCTTCGAGAGCATTCTCGACTCCGTATCGACCGATTCTCACCGGCGACACAGTTCGTCAATTCGGCGAAGTCTGGGCGGTGGGGACTGTCCGGGCTGGTCCGTCGGATCGTCCATATAACGGCCCTTCCGTCGGAACGGGGCCCAGTTTCTAAATGGAACAACCCCATCATAGCCGCCCTGCAAGACGTGTAGAAGGTAGGGGCCATGTGATGGCGTACTCAAAGCGTAAATGCAGGACACCGCGAATCGCGAAAGGGATGAGGGTACGATCGAGCGTTGCGTGCGATTCTCTCGCCACTGGTCCCTAACCTCTTGCCTGAAAACGGCTTCGGCGTGGTGGCTGCATCGTCGGCGTCCTGCCACCACCCCACATTCTTCCCCGCACCCCCGCCGGATTTACAGCCCGAGCTTTCGATGGATGGAGGACTTTGCTGTCTCATGCCAGCTCGTCCCACTCGGACTGCCTACTATCCGATTCCTGTTCGTCAGGTCGCGGGGTTGCTCCCCAGCATTGCCCCGCTCCGTTTCACCAGGCACCGAAACCATAGCACACGCAACGCGGGGAACATCCAACGATTCACGAAGCCTCACACAAAACCGCCTTCAGAAATTCCACTTGAACCTGCGCTAAGATAGATACCGCAAGAGACCAATGCCCAAACAAGAGCGGAGACGTATCTCAGCCTCTCGATTATTTCTGTCACACTCGTGCAAACCTCGGTAGAAGATATTGTACAAAGTCGGTGACCGACGTAACCGTAACCAAAACCTGTGAGCGAAAAGGAGTAACACGATGAAAGCTCTCAAGAGCGCCAGTCTGTTGTTGACCGGTCTGGCTTTGTTGGCCGCCGGCGAAGTGATGCCCAATCCCAAGGGGGCCAGGGATTTGCCCGAAGGCTCTGGATGGCTGGTCGAGGAACCCGCTCCACGAGTGTTGGCGCCTCATCTTAACGCGGCCTGCGGCCGCAACCAAAGAGGTCAGTGGTCAGTGGTCAGTAGGGGTTGAAAAATCGGCGTTCTACTGTCAGTTGGATGCTGGGAAACAACTGGGCATCCACTGGAGCAGAACGCCGTGAAGACCGTTTGTTCGTTTCTGGTAAAGTTTGCTGGTTCCATTGTAGCCGTTTTGTCCTGTTACGACCGGCTGATTTTCAAGGGTTACCTCCCGGAACTCGCCAGTTTTGCGTGGAAAGGACAATGGGTTGAGACCAGACACGGTCTCGATGTTGTCAAAGGAGCCGTCTACAAGACCACCAACGGCGGCCGCCATTGGCAGAAAATCTGGGAGGGCGACAATCTTGCCCGCTATGTTCTCATCAACCCCTTGAACCCAGACGTGATCTATGTCTCTACCGGCATCTTTGACCGTCAAGCCGCGAATTCCTATTCAGACCCTCCAGGAGGAGTGGGGATTCTCAAAAGCTACGACGGGGGGCAGAGCTGGCAGACGGTCAACAACGGTTTGGCCAACCTGTACGTGGGCTCCCTGTTCATGCACCCGCAGAACCCTGATATCCTTCTTGCAGGAGTCGGTTGCAATCTGTTACGTCAGGGTGCCGGTGTCTTCTTGACCGAGGATGGGGGCCAAACGTGGCAGAAGACCCTTGGTGACGTAGACGTAGATGTGATCACGTCCGTGGAGTTCTCCACCAAGGATCCGGATATTGCTTACGCGTGTAGCGCCCATGCGATCTATCGCAGTGAAGATGGCGGCCACAGGTGGCAACGCGTCACTCCCAACGAGACCAGCTGGGGACCGCCCGGAGTTCGGGGCGGATTTCCGATCGACTTCCAGGTGGACCCTCGCGACTCGAACCGCATCTTCGCCAATGCTTACGGCGGAGGGGCCTTCGTCAGCAACGATGGAGGGTATACCTGGAAGGATGCCAGCAAAGGTTACACGGGGGCCCAAATTCGCCGCCTTGCGATCGATCCTCACAATCCTCGGCGGGTCTTCGCCGCTGGTCGCAGTGGCCTGTTTGCCACCTCCGACGGAGGAGAAAACTGGAAGGGCCTGCTCGATCCACCCGCTGTTGAAGGGGACTGGAACGCGATTGCCGTGGATCCGAGTAACCCCCAACACATACTGGCAGGGAGTAACTCGGCCGCAAAACTGTGTGAAAGCTTTGACGGCGGACACACTTGGCAGATTGTGCACCCACCCAGGATTCCCATGATGGGTTGGCGGGCCATCGCCTTCGCGCCATCGAGACCGTCGCGGGTCTACGCCGGCACCGAGGGTAACGGTGTTTACCGACTTGATCTCCAAGGCCGTTAAGAACACGATTATCAGGTGAGGGTAGAGGATTGAGTTCAGCTTCGACGCACCGCGGCAGTCGGGCAATGCCTTTCGTCCTGGCTCTTGTGCTGACGGGCGCATTGGTGATTGCCCTCGCGGGGATAACGACTTCCACACAGAGAGGGCACGGCGGTCCTCCCACGGCCGAGGACATTCAGGGGGTCGTTGTCGATGCCGAGGGCCCTGTGGCCCATGCTGTCGTCCGCATCCAGGCAACAGCCCATGCCACCAAGACCGACTCCGAGGGTCGTTTCCGCTTGAGCGTGGCTGGGTTGGATGGGGCGCCGTTTCAGCTAACCGGCTGGGCAAGCGAATACTTCTGCGGTGGTCCCGTGGCAGCGAGGGCCGGTCAACAGGACGTCGAATTGCACTTGCGTCGGCACCCAGACCAGGACGACCCGGCTTATTCGTGGCGATCCTTCAGACATCATGCTGACCAGGGTGAAACCCCAGGCTGTTCTGCGTGCCACAGCCGGGAGGAGACCGATTTGCCTTACACGTTACCAGTAGAGCATTGGCTATCGGATGCCCATTCTCAATCGGCCGTCAACCCGCGGTTCTTGACCATGTACAGTGGCACCGATACCCGGGGCAACCAGAGCCCGCCTACCCGGCATTCGGTGAATCCCGATTATGGTCCCGTTCCTCTGCCTCCCGACGTTGCCAAACCCTACAACGGTCCCGGCTACAAACTCGATTGGCCCCACACGGCCGGCAACTGCGCTGCCTGCCATGCGCCCGCGGCAGCCGTCAACGCTCCCTACGATACCGACCCCCGGGAGGTTACCAGCGTGGGCGCGGAAGGGGTGGCTTGCGACCTCTGCCACAAGGTGTGGGACGTGCGGCTCGACTCGGCAACCGGGCTGCCTTATCCCAATATGCCGGGTGTGCTCTCATTCGAGTTCCGCCGCCCGCCAAAAGGCCACCAGTTCTTCGCCGGTCCTTTCGACGATGTGGCTACCGGGGAGGACACCTACTCGCCACTCCAGCGGCAGAGCCAGTTGTGCGCTCCTTGTCACTTCGGCATGTTCTGGGACACAGTGATTTACAACTCCTTCGGAGAGTGGTTAGCCAGTCCCTATAGCGATCCGGACAGAGGCCAGACGTGCCAGCGGTGCCATATGCCGCCGACTGGGGCACCCTGTTTTGCTCTTCCAGACAAAGGAGGACGCAAGCGTGACCCCGCCAGGATTTTCGGCCACCGCATGCCCGGTGCGATGGACCAGGAACTTCTTCAGAACGCGGTTACCATGAAGGCCACGGCTCGTCTGGAACAAGGAAACGTTATCGTGCAGGTGGCGATCACCAACGACCGTACCGGCCATCACGTTCCCACCGACTCACCGTTGCGGCACATGATCTTGCTGGTCCTGGCCACGGATGAACGTGGGGACTTCCTCTCTCAACTCGACGGACTCATAGTGCCGGAATGGGGTGGCCGGGGCGATCCGAAGGGAGGCTGCTACGCTGGCCTTCCTGGCAAAGCATTCGCCAAAGTGCTCGAAGAACAGTGGACCGGGATCTCGCCCACCGGGGCCTACTGGAATCCAACTCGCGTGCTGATCGACAACCGCATCCCTGCGTTGGCTACTGATACGAGCGTTTACACGTTCACAGCACCACAGGGAGACAAGGTCGAGATCAACGTGAGCCTGGTTTTCCGGCGGGCCTTCAAAGAGCTGATGGATCAAAAGGGATGGACGACGCCGGATATTGTGATGGAACAGCAAATGCTCGTCCTCAAGCAATGTGCGGAAAACGAATCCCGTAGATAACACTCGCACATTCCGACTCGGGCTACCTGACTGTATGTCGTCAGCTGTGGAAAGCTGAACATTGAACTCGTCCGGCGGGGCAGCGTTGCGCCGCAGATCCTCTGAAACCTTGGCAACGAGCTTATCGTGGCGCACTACGAGTACAAGACCAACAATAGTCAGATCGCCGGGCATGTTTATCAGGACAAAGGTTGCGACTCCCTCGGGGCACGGGTCGAAGCCATGCCGGACCGCCCCCAGATTGCGCCCCGTAAAAGGTTCGTATCCCGGCGCAGTCGTTTCGGCGGCGGGTGTTGACGTAACTCCTTGGAGCCGAGTCCGATAAAGCCATGTCGTAATTCAAAACACCGAGAAGCCGTGGGTGGCGAGGTAGATGACACTCGCCGCACGCAACAGAACGCCCTTGATTTGGGTGGCACTGCGCCCACTGAACCGCCGGATGCTCGGCCAGGGGATCGCAGCTCGCCTCGGGGCATGTCCGTCCTATCGCCCATGCCAAGGCTCGGCGAGGTGAGATGAGAAGTGGGGGCGATCCGCTTCTGTCACCGGCAAGCCGAGATAGGGCTCCTACCAGAGGACCCTGACGCAAACCTTACGCTCTAATGAGGAGTGGACGCGTGCTGAAGAAAACCTGACAACGTATCAGATTCCCGAAGCTAGGGGCTGCTTCCGGCCAACCCTGGTCCGAGAGAGGCGGTTTGCCGATCTTAACGCGCGAAAATGGAAGCGAGCGGGGGAGCGGGTAGTTACCTCCCCTACGGTGAGGCCGGGGGGGGGGTGGCTCAATCCTGGCGAGGCCGTGGGGCCCCCGACGCGATCATCTCGAACGCCGTCCCGTTCGTCCCTTCTTCGGCCGCAGTTCTAGCCCAAGCTGCTCGCACAGCTTATCTACCGTGTCGATGCGGATGTTCGGGCGTCTGCCGTCTACGAACCGCTGAAGCGTGCCCCAGTCCACCTCGGCATCCTTGGCGATGCGGTAGTACGTCTCCTCGGACGCTTCGATCGCCGCTCTGAGTTGGTCGCTAAGCATGTTTCACCTCCATCTGGCGACCTCAAGATATGGCAAATGACCAACACCGTCAACCAAACCCTTGACATGTATGGCATGCGCCATATACTAATGGCAAGGCTTGGCCCGAACAGCGGACAAACGACCCGGAAACAACCCTCAAACAATGGTGAAACAGACATGCAACTCCACGAACAGTACCGACCGCAGGATTGGCCCGACGTGGTCGGCCAGGACAAGGGGATCGCCAGGATCGATGCGAGCCGTGCTCCAAGCCGTCGAGGCGGGCCAGATCTGCCATGAGGCACCTTGTCATCCAGCCCCACGGGCC
>JBDRTC010000200.1:0-2535 GCA_043824335.1 Planctomycetota bacterium
TGCCCGTGGCACCCGTCAAAGCATTCTTGACAGGCCAATAGCGCCCTTCAGCCGGTAAGACCGCCCTTGGTCGCGATCGTCTCCGAGAGGCCCAAGCCGCGGCAGAGGAGGCGGGCCGCGCCGGGTGGCAGCCGCTCCAACCAGGGCTCCAGCCGGCATTTCAGCCCTGCCAGGCCCCGGCCCCACAAGAGCGCCCTCGCCGGAACGGCAACCAGCGGCGTGGCCACGCGCGCGAAGCCCGCTTTGTGCAAGAGCCCGGTGACTTCGCGGAGCGTGTATTCCTTCAGGTGCAGGCCGGCGGCTTCCGTCCGGGGCGGACACACCGCCCGGGTGACGTCGCCCGGACGCATGTGCCAGTTGGGCGTGATCGTCACCAACTGCCCGCCCGGGACCAAAAGCTCGTGGACCTTCCGCAGGTAGTCGAGGATCTCGTCGGGCGGAACGTGCTCGAACACATCGTTCCAATAGACCAACGTGTAGCCGGCTCGGTGACCGGCGAAATCGCTCTTGAGAAAGTCGCCCAAGTGGAGGTCGACCTGGTGGTCCGGGCCCAGAAGCCGGCACGCCTGCCCGTGCATTGAGGGCGAAACCTCGATCCCCGCCGCCGAAAACCCCCAGTCGCTCACTCGCTTCAACAACAGCCCGGAGCCGTAGCCGATCTCGAAAAAGCGGGGTTCGAGTCCGCGACTCGCTTGGGCTGCAAGCAGCCTCCGAAGCAACTTTTCGTAGCGGGGGTGGAGGCCCATGACCAGGGGTTTCCCCGCGTCGACGTATGCCGCGGCGAAAATCTTCGTGACCGTGTCGTAGGCGTGCTCGACGGCCCTTGCCCGCTCGGCAGAGCCTTTGGGCGCCGCCAGGATTCGGCGCGCAAACGCCCGCTCCTCCCGCCACTGAAGCTGGACCAGTTCGGCCCGGCCCCGTCCGCGGAGGTCTTCGATCGTGCCGTCGGTCAGCACTACCTGGAAGGCCGCGGACTCGGGGTCCGTTGCGGCCGGCCGGTCGATCTCGTCGGGCAGGGTGGCTTTCACGGAATGCATGTCCTCGCTGCGTCGGGCTCAAGCGGCGGCACGCTCGCGCTTACTCTACGCTTTGTCGGAAAACCCCGTCTCCGGGTGGCATGGCGTCGCTTGCGTCGCCATGTCTCCGTCCCACATGCCCACGCTTCGCGAGGGCATGCCACCCTGGCAGTAACAAGCGATCGAGTTTTCCGACAAAGCCTACGTCACGATCCGCGGCACTCCAAACCGCCCGGTTGCCGGAATCTCCCGATTTGCCGAAAGCGCTGGTCAAGCCGGTGGGGGCCGGTTATCCTCAGGGGGGCAGCGGGGTGGACCCCGCCCGGGGTCGCCGGGCACGGTTCCGGCAGGACGAGCCTGCCTTGGCCTGTTTGTGCGAGGTGTCGGCCATGTTGTCATGCTTTCGCGATCGGCTTGCGGCCCTGTTGGGAATCGCCCTTCTGCTGGCGGTCCCGGCCCACACCCTCGGCCAAGTCCCGCCTCCGCCGCCACCCGCCGGGACCATGATCGACACCACCGGCACGGTCGAGGGCATCTCGCTGGAGTTCATGCTCCAGATCAAGTCGGCAACCGGGCAGGTCTACGTGCTCCAGCTCACGCAGAACTCCAAGCTCCAGGTGACGGGCACGGCCAAAGCCGACGTGCTCGGGCCGGGCAACTTCATCTCGTTCGTGGGCGACGTCGACAAGCGGCGAAGCACCGTCCAAAACAAGATCGAGAAGCTGATCCTCTTCACCCCTTCCGTCGAGCGGCCGCTGGGGGCGTTCCCCAGCCAGGGAGGGGCCGAGGGGCCCCTGAGCCCCGATCCCTTTGCCGCGGCCGAGCCCGGCGGGGCAAAGCCGGCCAGCCGAAAGCGAACGCGAAAGACCGAGGACACCGGTCCGGCGGTCGAGTCGTTCGAGATCGTCGGCCAGATCGCCGACATCGACAAGAGGGGCAAGCTCACCGTCTACGCGCCCAACAACTACTTCAAACCGGCCGTGCAGTGCGAACTTGGCGACGACCCCAAAATCGAGCTCGACCTGACCGGCGTAATGAGGTACAGGCTGGCCAGGCCGGGCGACAAGGTGAAGGTCCGGGGGAAAACGGTGGGACAAGCGCTGGGCCCAAACGTGGTCGAGGTGACGGAAGCCACCATCACCCTGGTCGAACCCTTCACCACCGTCCAAGCCGAGGAACCCAAGAAAAAGCCCCCCCGCAAAACCACCCGCTCCTCACGACGCAAACGGGGTGAGCCTGAAGAAGCCGAAGAGCCTGAAAAAACGGACGCCCCCGAAAAAGCTGCCGACGCCGAGAAGGACGACGAGCCCGAAAAAGCCGTCTCGCCCGAAAAGGACGACGCCCCCAAGAAAGCGGACGCCCCAAAAAAGGCCGACGACGCCGAAAAGGCCGACGAGCCCAAGCCGAAGGACGAGTGAGCACCACCTCGGTCCCAAGGCTCCCGTCACGCCTTCGGCGGCAGCGTGCCGGTGAACGTGACGGCACGGCGGACCCAGGCGCGCAAGTCTTCGTCGGGCTC
>JBDRTC010000201.1:0-2233 GCA_043824335.1 Planctomycetota bacterium
GGCCCGTGCTCCGTTCGGTGGACGTTACGGTAAGGCATCTCGCAAAGAATAATATACCAATTCAACATGAATATCGAATATCGAACAAAGAATGTTGAAGTGTGAAGAAGGAAGCGCCAAGCGTTCAGTATTCAGTCAACCGTGAAGCTGCCGAGTTACTTCGTCATTCGACATTCCTTGTTCGATATTCGATATTCCTGTTGAATTGGTATATTATTCTTTGCGAGTTGCCTTACCGTAACGTCCACCGAACGGTGCACGGGCCGTGTGCCGCGATCATTGCGAGGGAGTCGCGTCCCAGACCAGCACTTCGAACGGCTGCAACTTGAACGGATGGGGCCGGCCCGCCGAGACCGTGATTGCCGGCTTTGCCGCGTCTGCCGCCCACGGGCTTCTCAACACATACTCCTGTGCCGCCCCGGCAGGCAACTCGAATGCTCCTCGAACGTCCAGGGTGATCTGGCTCGGTTGATCGCTGGGGTTCCGTAGTGCGAGAATCCCCTTCCGCTTCGACCACGATGCCCAACCGTAAGTTTCGCCTTTCTCCGGATCGCCGCCGACCCAGTGGGTGTCGGCCAAGACGTCGGCGTTGATGCGGGACCACTTGGCAGACTCCGCCAGGACGTCCCAGGTCTTCTCGGTCATCAAACTCGGGTCGATGTGCAGCTCCTGAAGATTGGTGCCTGTGGCGAAGTAGGAACGAATCTCGGCCAAGACGTCCACCTCCTGGCAGCTAACGGGAGGATTCTTCGGATCGTACGGGCCCTTGAAGGCAAACTTGTGAATCATGATTCCGTGCAGCATCAGGGAGCTGATCGGATACAGCGGTCCCCGCCCGATCGTCCCGTGGTAGGTTGCATTGTCGCGATACGTCAGCCACTGTTGCCGATCCGAGCCTTTCCCCAGGAAGCCGGCATCGCTCTCTTGCCGCCAGATGGCGTCGGCCCACAGCAGCCAAAAGGGCGACGGCCAGGTTCCGGTGGTGGGGTTGAGGAACACGTCGGGCTTGGCACGCCGGATTTCGCCCGAGAGCCGCAACAGGGCCTCGACTTCGCTCGAATACAGGCCGGCGCCGGTTTGGTTGTTGCTCGAGCCGAAACCGTCGAACTTGAAGTAATTCACCCCGTAATTGCGAACCATGCCCAGACACGCCTCACGGACCCGAGTGTAGTAATGGGGGCCGGCCAGCGACAAACCCATCTTGTAGGACTCGAAGCCCTGTTTCTGACCCGCCTCCACGCGGCGCGCGCGGCCTGAATAGCCGCCCCAGGGAGACAGCCAGACGCCCACCGACGCCTGATACTTCTTCGCGGCCGCTTGCTGCGGGGCAAAGCCGCGCGGATAACCTTCGTGGAACTGCCAGACGACTTCCGTGTTGTCCCAGCCGTGGTCGTGGACGAACGAGTCCAAGACGGCGCCCCGTTTTTCCACCAGCTCGCGGCCGAATTCGTCGATCAGCCCGAGCCACAATCCTTCCATCTGGCCGACGAATTGCTCCCAATCCTCCGGTTTGCCGTACCGGCGGAGACTCCAGAACCGACAGCCGACCTGATACCCGCAGCTGTGGTGCAGGAAAGGGTGGTAGGGTTGGGCCCGCTCGCGCTCCAGGTAGTGCAGGAAGCCTCGCCGCAATTGTCCTTCGGGCACGACGCCGACCACGCAAGAGAGCTCCAATGGTTTGTCAGGCCCAGCCGTGAGGTTGTACGGATACTCACAGCGGACGACATTGCCGGCGGCGGCGGCGTCAGCCGGCTGAACGGTATTCCTGGACATTGGGTTCTCGCAGCCGAAGAAGAAGCTGCCGGCCACCACGGGCGACCCGTCGACGCTGCCGATGACTTCCGCCTCCGGTGCGGACAGCTCGATGAGCACCATCTCCCGCAGCTCGATAGGTTCCTGCTTCGCCTTGATCAGCACGAACTGCCGGACGTAGTTGGCGCCGTCTCGCAGCACCGCGTGCCACTCGACTTCCAGCTTCCCGTCGGGGGAGACGAGATCGACGACGATCTCCCGGCCGGAAAAGCGGTCTGCGAGGCGTTGCGATTTGTCGTCGGACTTCACGTCCGACGCCTTGGGCGCGCGGGCCAATTCGAGATCCGACGCCCGGACAACCTGCCAGTCGGGAGCAGGCGACCGCGCGACCGAGAAGCGAAAGCATTCGGCGCCGCCGAGTGCCAAGTTCGTTCCGGAGAGCTTGTCGACGATGCATACCGGCTTGAGCCGGCCATCTGCA
>JBDRTC010000202.1:0-3583 GCA_043824335.1 Planctomycetota bacterium
GCCGTTTTTTTTTCTAAAATCGTGCGCGGCTCGCCCGCGGAGACCAGCGTTGGCCAAAAACGTCAACGGCCCGAAAAAAACGGTGTCCGACGGATGTCCGGGCCTGGAGGCGCGGTTCGGCGCGAGTCGGGCCGCCTTGTCACAAGCTCGCTTCGCACAACGGCTTGAGGCCGGTTCTCGAAGAGTCATTGACGTGAGAAAAGTAAACGCTACACTTGGCCGATACACCTGTATGTTGTGGTCCCGGGGGTATCGGCTACAATATGTTGGTGTAGACGCTCGATTTCGACACCCTCACCCGAGGGGTTCGCCGGCCGCTTTCGGCCGATACGTGAGCCTTGTCCTCCTCCCCGTTTCAGCGGGGTGGGCGCTGATATCGAGTGTGTACTTGTGTACATTATCCGGAACGGATGCCCCGGGAAAACTCAGGAAGGAGCGTATGCATGGATAATCTCGATTCTCAGGTCGCCAAGAAGTCTGGGCCGTCCACCATGGAGCCGGACCATCAGAGCCCGGAGCCGCCCGATGCCACAGGCCAAAGCGCCAAAGGTCTCCGCGTGGATCCGGTCTTTTGCCCGGCCGATGTGGTCGACCCGTTCGACTCGGTCGAGTGGGAGCTGCGCACGGCGTCGATCAAGGGCGAAGACGGCGGGGTCCTCTTCGAACAGGGAAACTGCGAGATCCCCGAAGGCTGGAGCCAATTGGCCACCAACGTGGTCGTCAGCAAGTACTTCTACGGCGAACTGGGTACCCCGGAGCGAGAGAACAGCGTCCGGAAGCTGATCCACCGCGTGAGCCGGACGATCGCCGACTGGGGCATCAAAGACGGCTACTTTGCCACGGCCGACGACGGCGAAAACTTCTACCGCGAGTTGACCTGGCTCTGCCTCCATCAGCACGCCGCGTTCAACTCCCCGGTCTGGTTCAACGTCGGGCTGTACCCCCAATACGGAGTCGAAGGGGCCGCGTGCAACTGGTACTGGGATTCGACGACCCAGAGCGCGAGGCAGCCGGAGAACCCCTACGAGTTTCCGCAAGGGTCGGCGTGCTTCATCCAGAGCGTCCGGGACGACATGGAAGACATCATGGAGCTCGCCCGCAGCGAGGCCATGTTGTTCAAGTTCGGCTCCGGGACGGGGACCGATTTGTCCACGCTGCGGTCGCATCGCGAGAAGCTCTCGGGCGGCGGGAAGCCGTCGGGTCCGCTGTCGTTCATGCGGGTGTACGACCAGATCGCGGCCGTGGTAAAAAGCGGGGGGAAGACGCGTCGGGCCGCCAAAATGCAGTCGCTCAAGATCGGGCACCCCGACGTAATGGAGTTCATCGAGTGCAAGCAGAAAGAGGAGGAGAAAGCTCGCTTCCTGCTGGCCAAAGGGTACGACTACGAGGACGCCTACAGTTCCGTGCTCTTCCAGAACGCGAACCTTTCGGTCCGTGTGAGCGACGATTTTATGGAGGCGGTGGTCGCCGACCGCCCCTGGACCACCCGGTGGGTAACCGATGAAACCCGGGAGGGCCCCACCTTCCCGGCGCGCCAGATGCTCGACACGATGGCCCAGTCGGCCTGGGCCTGCGGCGACCCGGGCCTCCAGTACGACACGACGATCAACCGCTGGCACACGTGTCCCAACTCGGGGCGAATCAACGCCTCGAACCCGTGCAGCGAATACATGTTCCTCGACGACTCGGCCTGCAACCTGGCCAGCGTGAACCTGATGAGGTTCCGTCTTCCGGACGGCAGCTTCGACGTCGCCCGGTATCAAGCGGCCTGCCGGATCGTGTTCATCGCCCAGGAAATCCTGGTCGATCACGCCAGTTATCCCACGGCGAAGATCACGCGCAACAGTCACCGGTTCCGTCCGCTGGGGCTCGGCTATTCCAACCTGGGAAGCCTGATCATGACGGCTGGCCTTCCCTACGATTCCGACGCCGCCCGCGGAATCTGCGGGGCAATCACGGC
The DNA here is from genome assembly GCA_043824335.1 of Planctomycetota bacterium. Lineage (GTDB taxonomy): Bacteria > Planctomycetota > Planctomycetia > Pirellulales > Thermoguttaceae > JBDRTC01. Next base: position 1,961 of record JBDRTC010000202.1, read on the forward strand.
ACTGATGCACGGGACGGCCTGCCGCACCAGCACCGAGCTGGCCGCGGCCGTGGGGCCGTTCGACGGGTTCGCCGAGAACCGCGAGCCGATGCTCCGCGTGATGGAGATGCACTGGGAGAAGGTCGAAGAGATCGACTCTTGTCCCGAGTATCTGCAAACCGCCGCCCGGAAGGTCTGGGACGAGGTACTGGCCGCCGGCCGCCGTCACGGGTTCCGCAACGCCCAGGCCACTGTGCTTGCCCCCACCGGCACCATTAGCTTCATGATGGATTGCGACACCACGGGCATCGAGCCCGATATCGCCCTGGTCAAGTACAAGCAACTGGCCGGCGGCGGCATGCTGAAGATCGTCAACCAGATGGTGCCTCTGACCCTCCGCACGCTCGGCTACGACGAGGCGGAAGTGGAATCGATCATCGCCCACATCGACCGGGAAGACGCGATCGAAGGGGCGGCCGACCTGAACCAGGAGCACCTGCCGGTGTTCGACTGCGCCTTTCCGGCGCCCAACGGAACGCGTTGCATCCCCTGGCGGGCACACGTGCGGATGATGGCCGCCGCCCAGCCCTTTTTGTCGGGAGCCATCTCGAAAACGGTCAACATGCCCAAAGAGACTATGGTGGAAGACGTGGTGGGCGCCTACATGGAAGGCTGGCGGTCGGGCCTGAAGGCGTTGGCGATCTACCGCGACGGCTCCAAGGGGGTCCAGGTGCTCTCGACCAAGAGCGGGTCCGACAAGGCTCAGAAGCCGGTCTCTGCTCCCCGGCGGGAGCGATTGCCCGACACGCGAAAGTCGATCACCCACAAGTTCGGCGTGGCCGGCCACGAAGGGTACATCACGGTGGGCCTTTATCCCGACGGGCGGCCGGGCGAGCTGTTCATCACCATGGCCAAGGAAGGGAGCACTATCGGCGGGCTGATGGACTGCTTCGGCACGGCCGTCTCGATGAGCCTGCAATACGGCGTGCCCTTGGAAGTGTACGTGACCAAGTTCTCGCACACCCGCTTCGAGCCCTGGGGCCACACCAAGAATCCCGACATCCGCGTTGCCAAGAGCCTCGTCGACTACATCTTCCGCTGGCTGGGGGTCACGTTCCTGCCCGGCTACCGCGAAGCGAACAAGGGGATCACGGCCCCACCCGGAAACAAACCGGAGGGCGCTCAGGAGGACTCGGAATCCGAGCGCGGGCCCGCCGCCACGATGGCCGGCGGGCGAGACGCCGGGCAAGGATCGGCCGCCACTCCCAACGCGAGCCGGCCGGGTGGCTCCCGAAACGGGTCGGAGAACCGGCCGAGCAACGGGGCGTCGAAGGGAAAAACGAACGGCTCGCTGCGAACCGCAAGTGCCCTCGCGACCGAAACGGCCTCAATCGCAACGCTCACCGGCATCAGCGAGCAGTTCGCCACCTTCCAGGACGATGCCCCCAGTTGTGACGAGTGCGGCGCGATTACCGTCCGAAACGGAAACTGTTATCTCTGCCACGTTTGCGGCAATAGCATGGGTTGCTCGTAACGGATTGTCGGGCCGGATGCCCGCGAGCAACCCTCTTTTATTGTTCAACGGGCCCCTGCCCTCGCAACCGGTTGGAAAAGTAGTGCTTCGGCCATTTGGGTGCCACTGCT
>JBDRTC010000203.1:0-6646 GCA_043824335.1 Planctomycetota bacterium
GAGATCTTCGGCCAACCGTTCCGCCGACGCGTAACGCCGCGAGGGCTCCTTGTCCAGACACTTCGTGCAGATCGTTTCCAGGTCGCGGTCGATCGACGGGTCCAGTTGCCGGACCGGGACCGGCTCCTCGTCGATCACCTGACGCAGGGTTTCCACCGGCGTGGCGGCCTGAAACGGCGGGCGCGCCGTGAGGAGGTGATAAAACGTCGCTCCCAGCGCGTAGACGTCGGTGGTTTCCGTCACCCGGGCGGAGTCCCTGGCTTGCTCCGGCGACATGTAGGATGGGGTGCCCATCACTTCCCCGGCGCGCGTCAGTTCGCCTCCCCCTTCGGAGAGTTTCGCGAGGCCAAAATCGGCCACCAGGGCGCGGCCGGTCTTCCCGTCGACCAGGATGTTTTGGGGTTTCAGGTCACGGTGCAAAATGCCGCGCACGTGGGCCTCATGAACGGCGCGGGCAACCGGTTCCAGGTAGGCGGCGGCGCGGCGGCCTTCCATCGGCCCTTCCTGAAGAATCTCCGAAAGGGTGCGCCCCTCCACGTACCGCATCGAGAAGAACGGCTGGCCGTCGACCTCCCCAACCTCGTAGACGGTGACGATGTTGTCGTGCTCCAGCCGGGCGGCGGCCTGGGCCTCGTGCCAGAAGCGGTCGACCGCCGCGGTCTGCGTGTCGCGAGGCAGCGCTTCGAGCCGGTCGCGGCGAATTACCTTCAGGGCGACGATGCGATTGGCGCTCCGCTGCCGGGCACGATAGACGACCCCCATTCCCCCCCTGCCGATCTCGCCCAGCAGCTCGTAGTTTCCGAAAGTGCCGGTCTGGATCTCGTCCGCGGCTTTCGCGCCGAGGTGACCGTGGGGTAGCTTTTCCGCGGAGTCGACGCGCTGGGTGCGGTCGCCAAGCGCGGGGAGCGTTGCCCCGAACTCTTTCTCGGTAATCGGCAGATCGGGAAAGCGGCGTCGATACTCCTCCACCGGGGCGCTATCCCCATTCCTCCTTCGCACCAGGCACTCGTGCCTGAGCAAGCGGAGCACGACTTCCGGCTGGTTGAGCCGCTGGAACCGGCCAAGATAACTTTCCACCTGGGGTGGGTAAGCCTCGGTTTCGTCGGGCATGACCGTCTTGGCTTCTCCTCGCGACTTGGACCACGATTTCCAGGCGAGGTCGAGCTCGATGCGGACGAGCCCCTCGAGAGTTGCCGCGTAGTTTGGGTCCTCTTCGGCCGGAAGGAACCGCTCGATCGGCTCGGGACGCCCGTCGGCCCATGCGGTTTCGAACCGCTTTCGGAGCGTGTCGTCGAACGATCCCGGACCGGTTCCCTGATTGGTCATCTCCAACCCTGCCGCCTGACGGCGAGACGACTCCCCGTCGCACGAGACTCGACAAAGTGTCCGTTCGACGCGGCTGGCAGTCGTCGTAGTTGTTCAGAGTTATATCGTACCCCAACCGCTTCGCACGATCAACTTCTTGCCTCAAGCCGGGTGTGTCAATAGAATTGGACCTTGGAATGGAGGGCTCTCTTCAGTGGGCCGTTTCAGGCACCGGGGCACTTTGGGCCGGGTTTCGGCCGGTCGGGGAGTTGGCTTTAGAACCGTATCGGGCCTGGTGGTATTCCGTTGGTTTCCCGCGTCCCGAGGGCAAGACGCTCGCCGGACGCCCCTTTGCGGGAAGGAAAGCGCGCATGTCGACCTTCTTCATGTTCGGAAAGTACTCGTCGGAGGCGGCCAAGAAGATCAGCGCCCAGCGGACCGGAAAGGTTCGTGAAGCGATCGAGAAGCTTGGCGGCCGGGTCAAGGACATTTACGTTCTGATGGGCGAGTACGACGTGGTCATCATCGCCGAGCTGCCTCGCATGGCCGAGGCGATGCAAGCCTCGATCGCCTTGAAATGCCTGACCGACATCTCCTTCTTCACCGCCGCCGCCATGCCGATCGACGAGTTCGACAAGATGGCCGAGGGGATGTAGCTGGCGGCGTCATCGCGATCGATTCGGCCCACAGAGGCGCGTCTCTACAGCGTCGCCATGTCGATGTTGTTGAAGTTGCGCTGATAGAAGCCCATGTATTGGACTTTGCGTTCCATAGCCGCGATCACCGGGTGGGTGAAGTTGACGCCCTCGAAGGTCTGGGCGCTGCCCAGCCCGCCCGGGCTGAAGACGTTGATCTCCATCAGCTTATCGCCGACGACGTCCAACCCGACGAGAAACATGCCGTCCTCGACCAGCTTGGGCCGGACGATCTCCGCGATGCGCAACGCGCGGGCATCGACGACCGCCTGGGCCTTTGTCCCGCCGGCGTGAATGTTGCTGCGGATATCGTCGCCGGAGCGGAGTCGGCGGAACGCCGCATATTTCCCCTTGTAACGCAAGGGCTCGCCGTTCATCATGAACAGCCGCATGTCTCCCTCGGCGGCCGCGGGAAGATACTCCTGAGCGATGACGTATCCGTCGCGGCTGACGGCCTCGACCATTTGATTCAGGTTGCCCAGGTCGTCGGCGCGGATGTGGAACACTCCATCTCCGCCGGATCCCTGGAGCGGTTTGACGACGATATCTCCCCCGTGGTCCCGAGCGAACGCCCTGATCTCGCCACGGTCGCGCGTGATCAAGGTTGCCGGACGGACTTCCTCGGGAAAGAGCTGAAAGTACATCTTGTTGATTGCTTTGCCCAGTCCGTTCGGATCATTCAGCACGATCACGCCTCGGCGCATGGCCGCTCTGCCGAACATGATCCCGGCCGTCTGCGCCCAGGCGCGCCGGCCTTTGTCTTCCGCCGGATCGTTTCGGAGCATCAGCACGTCGAGATCGTCGACCGTGACCCGCTCGACTCTCCCCCGGGGGCCTCGTAATTCATCGAGAAACATCCTGGTCGACTTATACTTGCCTTTGGGGGCGCCGCGGGCCCGCGCGCGTGCATGGTCGTCCGGATCGAGCGCCAGATCGCCCGCCCCGATCAGCCAGGCCTCGTGGCCGCGATTGACGGCCGTCATGGCCAGTCGCGTCGTGGTGTAGGCGTGCTCTTCCGTCTGAACGTCATTGACGACGAACCCGATTCTCATGGTCTCTTTCCTTCGAGTAGCTCCAGCACGGAGAGTCCTCCGCGGAGTTGGGCCAGGCTTTGCACCGTACTGGGATCATCCAAGTATCGTGGACGCAAAGGGGGCGCGTCAAGCACCTGCCGCAGCCGCAGTTCCCGTATCAGGGGGACGTGGTCGGCGGCAATCTTCCCCACCAGCAACGGCTCGATCTCTCCGCCGCGTTCGAGATACTCCAAAATTTCCACCAGCCCCCGAAGATAAATCGCGTCTTTCGTCAGGCCCCCGGCACGATAGACGCGCATGGTGACCGTGTATGCCGTGCGCCGCGAAAGGTGGTGAACCCGCTCCAGGAGCCGAAACGTCTCGACGAAGCCCGCTCCCTGAGTCAGTTGCCTGACGGCCACCACGCGGGTCGCCAGCAGTCGCAGGCGCGGACGGCTCAATCCGCCAACCAGATACTCCGACAAGACGGCGAGCCCTTCCTGCAGTCCGTCGTAACCGGCCAGCCCCGACGCCAATTGACGAAACGGTTGGGCGCGGCCGTTGTAATAGGTTACCAGGTGAGTGCCGATTTCGTGTTGCAGAAGGGCTTCCACGCGGCCGGCCGGAATCTTCGTTCTCCGGCCGACCAGCAGGTGCCCCTGCGACACCAGCAACCCGGAATAGAAATCGTCGCGCACGGCAACCGTGGCCGTGAACTCCGGGTACTGGGCCTGATAGTGGCCGATCTCCTCCCGGGCGCGGGCCGCGAACGCCGTGGCGCTGACTTGCTTCCCCATCGACGGACCGCGGCTCCGCGGAGAAATGAGATCCAACAGCTCCGTGGCCAGAGCCAAGAGCGGCCCGTCGACACTTCCGTACACCTGCAAGCTGCCCGCAAAGAACCGCGGCGTGCCGACGTCGGCGAGCATCGTGATCCTCCGGTCGAGCTGATCCTGTTTCTCGCGAAAGATATGGGCCAGCGTGGGATCTTCGATCCGCTCGATGGGGACCTCGTAGAGACGCCGTTTGAGCAAAGCCGGCTCCACGGTCACGGGCCGGTAATGGTATACCGGCGGCTTCTCGAAAAGGTTTCGCTTGAACTCGTACCAGGCCGCCTCGGCATTGACCGGCGTCGCCTGCAGGAGCAAGTCGAAGGAGTTGTCGATCTCGGCAAGCCGCCGGTCCACCTACCACACGGCCTTGTCCACGGAGTGGCGCCTGAGGCTGTAGTAGTGTTGCGGGCGAATGTGCGTGTGGGAGCGCGCATACGTGAAAAACGCCTGGCCCAACGACCGGCCCAGCCGTCGCCGCAGCAGGCGGAGCACTGCCGGGAAGACCTGGCCGGTGACGGGATCGCGATACACGGGCCGGACTTCCAGCCCCAGAAGATGGCAACCGAGTTGCCTGGCTTCGGCCGTCGTCACCAGCGGCTTGACGCCCGGCGGACGAATCAAGTCCCGCTCTTCAATCTCTACCTGGGCCGGTTGCCTGAGAATCCTGATCCTTCCGAGCGACTTGGCCAGCGTTTCGATCGTGCTCTGCGGTGCGCCGTGCTTTCGCGTGAAGATCTTAAACGCCGGCGAGCGCGGGGCCGGCTCGCCGCTCTCCGCGTAGACGGAGTCGGCCAGTTCAGAGTCGGGCGCAGACCACACCTCGACGATGAGAAAGCCGCCAAAGTGGGCCGCCAGCCTTTCGGCCAGCCGATCCACGAGGAAGGGAACGCGCCGCATCGATCGGGCGTCGCCGGAGGCGATCAGACTGGCCGCTTCGGACGAGGCCAACTGGTCCGTTCCGAGATCTTCGTTCCCGGCCGGCCGGCGGTAAACGCACACAAACGGCAGCCGCCGGTCCAAGTGAATTCGTCCGCCGCCGGGCAGCGTCCGCCGGACGCGCCGGTTTTCCATGGCGCACGAAACCACTTCGGAGATAAACTCGTCGGAAATTACCTCGGCGGGTGGCTGCCTCTTGCTCACAGTTTCTTCAGCTCGTCCAAGGCGCCTTGGGCAGCCGACGCAAGCGCTTGCCCCACGGCGGCGTGCCGAGCCTGGTCCAGCTCGCCGGTCCACTCATTTATGAAAAACTTCTTCACCTCGACGGCCAGCGAACAAACCGTCTCGGGGAACTCCTGGTGGATCCAACGCGAGAATTCCCCGCCCCCGAATTTCACGTTTTCCCGGGCATCGAGCCGGCGGCCGAGAAAATCAAAGCCGCTCAAATCGGCCAGGAAGCGGTCCACCAGCGGCGCCCAACGGCGGCGGTCCATCGTGCCGGTTCCCAGGTTCACGTCGGGGTTTTCTTGAGGGTCGGCCGGCGGTTCGTCTCTTCCTGCCCGACGATGATTGTAAGTGTGCAAGTCGAATACGACAAGGCGGCCGAATTGCGCGACCAGGCCTTCCAGCAGGAACCGGACGTGCTCGTAGAACGCGTCATACTGAGCCAGCGACCGGTCGACGAGTTCCTTCGGCGGTCTCCGCTTCCAAACGTGAAGCCCCCAAGCGTCCTCCGGCTCAAGATAAACCGCTTTCGGGCGAGGCCGGTTCAAATCCATTTCGAACCGGGACCGATAGGCAACGATCCGCGTCGGAGCGATCGAGGTCCACCGACTGGTGTAGCGGTCTTCCTCGTAACGCCGCGCGTCGTCGCCGAGCGCCAGGAGGTCGCGAAGCTCGGCGCGAATCACGCCGCCGTCGTGGATCGCCGCCGCGACCAGCGGACCGTCGCCCAACTGGAACTGCCAGATAGGACCGTCCATGGAGTCTCCTCCGCCAGTGCACCCGGTTTGGCAGCCCCCCCCGCGTGCGCGCCAAACCAATCCAAGCCAATGCCCATTTCACCCGCGAAGCTGGGCCACGTTACCAAGCGAGACAAGACATGTCAATCTGACCTAACCTGCTTTTCTGCAAGAACTTGTGCTTCAGCATATGGTGGCCGCGTGTTCACGGCGCTGCTGGCAACTGCGGCCGGTTCTCGCTACGATGACCGGGAGACGCCGCCGTATCTCGCCGGGGTCGGCATCACTTGGCACGTTCTGATCGATTTTTTCACAAGGAGGACGGATCAATGCGCCGTTTCTCGTTCACTTGGGTCGTGCTCCTCGCTACGGTGTGCCAGGCAACCGCCGCCGAGGTGAAAATCAGCGTTGAAGAGCCCAGCGGAGTCGGACGTATCGGCTGGCCGGTCACCTCGGGCATCCCGTTTGCCGAGGGTGCCCTCGCGGATCACGAATCCTCGGCCCTCTTCGCCCCCGACGGCACGGAAGTTCCGCTCCAAACCGAACCCCTCGCCCGCTGGCCCGACGGCTCGGTCCGCTGGTTGCTGTTGGACTTTCTGGTCGACCTGGTCGCCGATCAGAAGGAGACGCTGACCTTGCGCTTCGGCCCCGGAGTCCGCCGCGCGGCCGTGGAAGAACCGATGCGGGTCACGAGCCAGTCCGACGGGAAGGTAACGCTCGAACCCGGGCCGATCCGTCTGGAGTACGACCCGAAGTCTTTCATGCCGCAGGGCGCGGCCTGGCTGACCAGCGGGGCCGGCGGCCAAGAATCGCAATCGCGCATCACTCTCAATTGCATCGCGGACGGCGTCTGGCTCGTGGACGATCGCGGCCGGGACCATTTGGCGTCTGAAGGAGAGGCG
>JBDRTC010000204.1:0-24344 GCA_043824335.1 Planctomycetota bacterium
CCCCGTTGGACGGTTTTGGCTGCCACGAACCCTGGCGCCGATTCTTCCGATTGCACAAGACGTGCCATTGGAACCAAATCCCAGACACAACAGAGAGAAACTGACGTAAACCACTTTTGTTATTTAGGTTACGTCGACATAAAGGTGCTTCGTATAGACGCGATGGCCTCACCCGTCTGGAGGCTGGAGTGTATCATTCTGCTGCACCCGAAGCGAATCGAGGCTCCAAGATCCTTGTGAGTCGGCTCACCCCACTTTGGGAACGGCCACGCGAGCCTGGCGTGGTTCTCCGGGCTGGCCGGGAGAAATCACCAGCCTTCCCAAGCCTCCCCGTCCCCCATCGGTTGCGAAAACTTGGGCGTTTTGCGACTTCTGGCCAGGTCGGGGGCCACCTTCATGGCCAGTAAAGGATTCGCAGCAGTGCTGAGTAGGCCTTTTGGCGATGCGGGCCAAGAACTCGGGGCCAAGGAGTAAGTGGTTTGTCGGCCCAGCCGCGAGGGCGTATACTTGGCGGAGAAGGAGACTGCCGCTGTGCGAAGACCAAGAAGTGTCGCGAAGGATTGGCCTGCTGGAGGGAGGATTGTTGTCATGTTGCGCCGCAAGATGATGCCGCTCGTGCTGGCCGTTTTCTGCGTGGCATTCTCTGCCGCCGCTCTGGCGGAACAGTCGCCGGACGCAGAGCAAGCCGACCAAACGGAGAAACAGAGTCAGGAAGGGCGGTTCTTGCGCTTGGCTCGCGATGACGAGGGAACGCCGGTCGCCCTCGAGGCGGCCATCGTCCGCTTCGCCCCCACGGATCGAGGCCGGGCGGCCCCTACGGTCGATCTTATCTCGGCGGTTCACGTGGCCGAGGAGAGCTTTTACGACGAGTTGAACCGGCTTTTCGAGAAGTACGACGCCGTGCTCTACGAGTTGGTCGCTCCCGAGGGAACGCAGATTCCCAAAGGGGGCGTGCAAGGCAGCGGGCACCCGGTCTCGATGCTGCAGCGTGGCATGACCGACATGTTGGAGTTGGAGTTTCAACTCGAGGGAATCGACTATACGGGCGGCAATTTGGTCCATGCCGACATGTCGCCGGAGCAGTTTGCCGAATCGATGCGCAGCCGCGGAGAGAGCATGTTTCAGATCTTTTTCCGGATGCTGGGATACGCCATGGCGCAACAGGCCGAAGACCCGGCCGGGACCGCCGATTTCCGCCTGCTCATGGCGTTTTTCGACAAGAACCGCGCCCTGGCACTCAAGCGGGTCATGGCCGAGCAGTTCGAAGACCTCGAGGGCTCGCTCAGCGCGATCAACGGGCCGGAGGGCTCGACCCTGATCGACGAGCGAAACAAGGTCGCGCTGGGCGTCTTGAAAAAGCAAATTGAGGCCGGCAAGCAGAAACTCGCCATCTTTTACGGGGCCGGACACATGTCGCACTTCGAGGAGCGGCTCCGCGAGGATTTTGGCCTCGAGCCCGTCGAGACGCGCTGGCTGGCGGCCTGGAACCTAAAGGGAGAGAAGGGGGCCCGGGAGTCAGTACCTGAGGACCTGACGGAGAAGGTAGGCGCCCCCGAGTAGCAGGATGACGTTCCCGGCCCAAACGGCAAACGGGGGGAATGTGCCATTCTTGGCCGCGTCGAGCGTGTAGGCGAACGCGGGGTAGTAGACGACGAGGATCGGGAAGAAGCAGAGAAAGAAGGCGGTGAGAAAGTCACGGTTGCGAAGCCAGATGGCCATCGGGGCCCCGACGAAGGCAAAGCACAGGCAACTGAATCCGGCCGACCAGCGGCGATAGGGTTCGGTTCTCAGGCGGTTGAGCCGTGAACGCTTTTCGGCCAGTTCCCGTCGGCGCGTGGTCCATTCGCGGTCGGTCAGACCGTCAAAATCGCCACAGAGCATCTGGTACGCCGCCCGGGCGGCAAGCTCTTGTTCGTATTGCTCGATTTGCGCCCGCTGATTGACGATTTCTCCGGGGATGACGCGCAGAGCGAGCGTGGAAGGCGACTTGGAGGTAATGTCGTCCTGGTGCGCGTGGCGCAAAGGGATTTCATACTGTTGTTCGTCGGGAAAGCGGGCGGCGATTTTCCCCCCGATTTCGACTTCCCCGTTCCAGAGGATGATTTTCAGGAGGTTCTCCTCGCGGTCGGAGCACAGCTTCGCCTGCTCGGCCGTGACGGTGATGGTCGGCGTGTCGCCCCGTGCCGCGAGCGTCAGCGTGGGGCGGATCAGCCGGCGCTCTTCGACGCCGGCCACGTTGATGTCGAAGCTCGGCCCGCTGAAGCGGCGCTGGGTCCTAAGCGTGCTATAGGCGATCTCTTCGATGGCTTCGATCACCACCCGCTCGACGCCGTTTCGGCCCCAGGAGAAGGCCACGTCGTTTAAGACGACGGTCCCCAGGCTGAGCAGGGTCGCCAGGATGAGCGTCGGCCACAAGAACACCATCGGCGAGATGCCCATCGCCTTGATGGCCACCACCTCGTTCGAGCCCGAAATCCGCGAGTATACGGCGGTGGTCGCCAGGAGAAGGGAGGCCGGGACGGCGAACAGCAGCGCGCCGGGCAGAATGTAGGGGAGAAGCCGGGGGATCTGGCCGGGCGGCAGGCCCTGCTTGACCGCCTCATTCACCAGCAGCGTGAGAGTCATCATCCCGGTCAGCACGACCAGTGCGACAAGGAACACCTTGCTCACTTCCGCCAGGACGTATCGGGTCAGGGTCCGCATGGCTCGGTAGTTTCGCGGCCAATAGCAGGCCGGTCAAGGGCAATTCGGCCGCTCGCTGCACCATCGGCAGCGACCTGTTCCGCTTTACATCGAAGCGGGAATCCTCCATACTACCGAACTACCGGCCGGGGATTTGGACGACGGGCCGTTGGGGAGGCGACGTCACTGCCAAGGAGCGAACACGGATGGCCCAACTGTCGATAAACGAGACCACGACCTTTCGATGGTCGTTCGAGGAGGACGTGTTAAGCTACGCTGCCACCGCAATCCCGGCAATCGGCGTGTGGCGGCAGAAGCTGTCCGACTGCGGCGAAGCAAGGGGGATTGAGCTTTTGGCCGAAAGCGGCCTGAGAGTCTCCCACCTCTTTTGGGCCGGTGGGTTCACCGGCAGCGACGGGCGTTCGTTTCGGGCCAGCGTCGACGACGCCGTCGAGGCCTTGCGCACGGCAAACGCCTTGCGCACCGGCACCCTGGTCGTGTACAGCGGGGCGCGAGCCGGCCACACGTTCAATCACGCTCGCCGCCTCATCCGGGAGGCCCTCAAGGAGTTGGCCCCGCTGGCCGCCGAGTTGGGAGTCTCGCTGGCCGTGGAACCGATGCACCCGGGCTGCGCCGCGGAATTCACGTTTATTACCGACGTCGATGAGGTCCTCGATTTACTCGAAGCGGTTGGGAGTGAGCAGGTCAAGATCGTCTTCGACACGTACCACCTCGGCCAAGACCGCCAGATCCTCGACCGTATCCCGGAAATTGCCCCGCGCGTGGCCATCGTTCAATTGGGGGACGCCCGAGAGCCACCCGACGGGGAGCAGAATCGCTGCCGGCTGGGGGACGGCGCCGTGCCGCTCAAAGAGATTGTCGACGCCCTGGCGGCGGCCGGCTACGATGGCTTCTACGACGTGGAACTCCTGGGCGAGGAAATCGAAACCATCGACTACCAAGCGCTGCTGGAGCACGCCAAGCAGGCGTATGCGGCGCTGGTGACCGGCGGCCGGTAGATGTTGGTCATCAATCCACGACTGAAGATCCCCCTGCGGGAATTCCGATTCTCCTTCGCCCGCAGCTCGGGACCGGGAGGGCAGAACGTCAACAAAGTGAGCACCAAGGCGACCTTGCGGTGGCCGGTGCGCAAGAGCCGGAGTCTTCCGGAGCCGGTTCGAGAACGGTTCCTGGCCAAGTATGGCCGTCGCGTCACTGCGGAAGGGGACCTGCTCATCACCAGTCAGCGGTTTCGCGACGCCGGGCGAAACGTGGCCGACTGCCTGGAGAAACTTCGCCGGATGATCGCCGAGGCGGCTTCCCCGCCAAAGGCCCGCAAGCCCACGAAACCGACCCGGGCTTCCGTGCGCCGCCGTCTCGATCAAAAGCGCAAACAAGCGCGCAAGAAGCAGCTTCGTCGCGAGGCGTGCGACGACTGAGCAAATCCGCGGCTGGCCGCCAAGCTCCGCGACCAACTTGCCCGCCGCCCCGAGGGGCCTTGATTCCCTCGATGCCCGGGCATTTCCACTTGAGGCCGCACGAATTCCGATATGCTTCGGGGGGCCGGGTTGGAAAGCCGCTTTCACCTCAAGGGCAAGTATTCCACGCGATTCTGGAAATCCTCCGAGTCGGTCACCTTGGCAAGCAGGTCCAGGTCCCTGATGGTCTGACCGATCGAGACCTTGAGTTGGTGAGCGTAGATGACCCCCGAAAACGATCGTCCGTCCCGTTGCCGGCTTGCGGCCTCTCGCAGCAGATCGCGGTCGTAGCTGACCAAGACTCGGCCCAATTGAGTCGACCGATCCAGGAGTTCGCAGTCGGGGAGCCTCCCGGTGCCGTCTTCCTGCGCAGTCAGGACATCCACTTCGCGCAAACGCAGTCCGACGGTTATTGCCCGACGCACGTGAACATCCATGTAGAGTTTGAGGCTCACGGGATTCTTCCGGCTTCCCGCAACTTTTTCCGTATGGGGGAATCGCCCGTACGCGCCATCAACGTGTTGACCTCATCGAGTTGGCGTTCAATTTCCGCGTCGAACTCCACTTGGTGGTCGAAGTAGTAGGAAAGCGCCGCGTAGATCTGCGCCAGTGACAGATGTGGGTATTGGAGGTGCATTTCTTCCGGGCTCGAACCGTTCGCAAGCTTGTCCAGCACGACTTCGATCACCTTCACATTCGTGTCATCGATCCACGCCACTCCGGCGGCGTCCAGGCGAATGTGTGCACTTTTTGCCACGCTCATTCGATTCTCTCCATCGGATTACATCACCTCATAGTATAGTATAACGGTGGCCGTGCCGAGAGAAAAGGGAAAGCCCCGACCGCGTTCGCTTGGGCATCTGCCACCACCGGGGGTTGTATCCGAACAGAGCCTGCCAGCGTGTGATCCAACCGCCGGATGGGTTCACCGTGGCAGTCTCGTCGCCGTTCGCACGCGCGATGGGCCGTAGCCGGGCGGGCTTCGCAGTTCCGCGAGGTGTTCAAGGAGGACACGCTTCACCTCGAGCACCGCCCGGGGGTGCGCGTGGACCAACATGTGATCGGAGGGAACCTTCAGCTCGCTTTCCACGTCGTCCATGGCCGCGCTCTCGTAAGTGACGACGCCGTCGCTCCCGGCGGCCAGCTTTCCGATCAGACCGCGCTCGGGAACCAGCCCGATGACGTTGTGGTACTTCACCCACGGGGCCGAGTGCGCGGCCAGCATCACGGGGAAGAACGGCGAATTGGGGTCCAGGGAGTCGATGCTGTTCTCGATCTTCAGGAGCGTGTCGTCGCGGATCAGGTCCTTGTTGTCGCGGAACAGGGCCTGTTGGGAAAGGACGAGCATGCGCGGCAGGCGAATCAGCTTGCTCGATATCCACTGGGTGGTCAGATTGGAAAAACGGCTGCCCCGGTGTGGCGTGCCGATGGTGACCACCCGGCGGATAGACGGATTGGGTTGGAAGAACAGGCTCTGCTCCAGTTCCTTCCGCACCTTTGGCTTGGCCTGGATCAGGTGGAACGGCTGATCGCTGACGATCTTCCAGAAGTCGTCTCCGCTGTCGACGGTCTGCAAGCGCGAGACGAGCCCTCCCATGCTGTGACCGACCAGCACCATCTGGTCCAGGGCCGGCTCTTGCCGGTAGGGATCCACCACCTTGCGGACTTCAGCCAGGTCGCGGCGCATCTGGGCCGCGCTCCGCCAAAACGGCTCGCCGCTGGGATACAGATAGAACCAGAACTGGTAATTCTCGAGGATCTCCGGCGACGCCCTGAGGTCGTTGAACATCTGCATCCAGGTCATTGGGCTCGACCACAGTCCGTGGACGAAGAGCACCGGAATTTTTCCGGGCTCGTAGGGCTGCACCATGTAGAGGCCCATGACGGGTTCCGACTGCCCGGGACGCATCGCCAGGAGGAGGTCGGGCCGCAGCAGCCCGGCCGTTGCCAGACTGGCCATGTCGGAGCGGGAGAGGAAATACGCCAGCGGCGTCGAAAGGTCGCTCTCCAAGGGAACCCGCACGTTGCCGACCGCGACGTCGGTCGTGGTGGCCGAGTCGTAGATTTCCAGCACGCCCCGGTGGTGTGCCGGCCGGCCCTCGCGGGCGGGACCCGTCCCCGGGATCGGCCGGAGGAAAGCGGTAACCGGGAAGCTCAGGTCGGGCGGATAGTATTTCGCCGCGGCCGGCTCCCCCTCATAGCCTCGGCGAACCGCGATCAGAGGCACCCCCAGCCCGTAGGTGTGATAATGGTTCTTGAGGCCCCGGATTTCGTAGTCGGAGACGAACTCAAAACGGTCGAAATCCTCGTTCCGCCAAGGACCGCCGCGAAGCTCACACGAGATGTCCCAATCGCCCGCCGTGGTCGAGATCGTGTAAGTGTGCCCGGGAACCAGCCCGTCGTCCTGGCAGACGATCCGCAGGCCCGCCTCCAAGGCCCCGTTGTACAGGTCGCAAGCACTGCGGAATTGCGGGTCGTACGGGTTCCGAAGGTATCGGAACCGCTCGTCGAAAAGGTATTGATGCGCGTAGAGGACCGAGGCGCCGTAAAGGTCCAGCGCCAGTTGCGGATCGTGATCTTCCGCTTTCTTCGCCTCCAGATAGGCCAACTCGGCGAAGGAATACACCTTGTCGGCCGAGGGCTCGCGACCGATGATCTCCTGCACCTTTTCGAGCAACCGCCGGGGATCGTCGTCCTCGTCCTCGGCAAGGTCGTACACGCGCAGAAACTGCTGCGTCCGGTCGCTGGCTTGGGGACCGGATCGGGAGGTCAGGTGGAGACGCTCAACCAACGGGCTCTTGGGGACCGGCCGCAGGGTGGCATATTTTGCGGACGCACAGCCCCCGCCAGCCGCCACGAGAAGGACCACCAACGCCATGGCCCACCCGGAAAGCCGGCGCCGACGATTGCCGGAGAGCGTAAGTTCGGACCGATACATCACGGCAGACAACGCGGCTGGAGGCAAGGGAGGGCAAATAGCGAAAAGAGGCGATTCCGTAGGGCCGGCAGGGACCGTCCCAATCGAGCGGGCGCGAACGATAGCCCGATTGGGGTGGCCGCGTCAATGTCGGTTTCCCGCCGTCAAAACATTATCGGCCGAACTGCTGCTCTTGCTCGATGAGCTGCAACTGGTCCTCGATCCAGTGGACAGTTGCACTGCTGCCCCCGCCGAGGTGCGGCAGTACAACTGCCGCACCAACCGGAAACCGGGAAGTCATTGATCGGCCGCCTCTAAGCGGCTTTCCGCAAAGTGGCTTGCCCCGGCTGGAATTGGCTTGCCTCCCAGGTCTCGGTCCAGAGGCATCCCGCCCAGGAGAGGCCCACGCCAAAACTGATTAAGAGGGAACGCTTGCCGGGCCGCAAACGACGGCCATGGCGCAGACCGTGCATCAAGATCGGGATGGTCGAAGAGACCGTGTTCCCCCACTGTTCCAGGTCGACGGGCACTAAATCCTTGTCTAAACCCATTCGGGCGCGAAGGTGCTCGATCATGTACAGGGTGGCTTGGTGCATCAAGTACAAGTCGACTTCGTCGCGAGTCAGGCCCGCGTCGGCGAGAACCTGCTCGATCATGGGGGGGACGACCTCGAGCGTGAACTTCACCAGTTCCGGCCCGTCCATGTAGAGTCGGCTGGGCCACCGTTTTCGTTTGCGCGGTTTAAGGGCGAGCTGCTCGGGTCGGGTCCCCCCTTGGTTGACCATCAGCGAGTCGGCCCCCCGTCCGTCGGTGCCAAACACGAACGACCCAAGCGTGGGCTCGTTTGCGGCCTCGATCAACGTGGCGGTCGCTCCGTCGCTGAAGATGGTTCGCAGCGAACGGTCTGTCGGATCGATGTACTTCGAATAGGTCTCGGCCGTTACGAGCAGCACGCGGCGGGCCGAGCCGCTGCGGATGAGGCCGTCGGCCAACGAGAGGCCGTAGACGTACCCCGAGCAGCCCAGATTGAAGTCCAGGGCGCCGATCGAAGTGGGAAGTTGGAGCCGGTGCTGCACCAGACAGGCCGTGGTGGGCAGCGGATAGTCGGGCGTTTGGGTGCAGAACAGCAGGAAGTCGATCGTGCGACGGTCGACGTCGTGCTCCTCGAAGAGCTTCTCGGCCGCCGCCACGCCCAGGTCCGAGGCGCATTCGTCTTCCGCCGCAACGTAGCGCGTGCGGATGCCCGTCTTGGCGAAAATGAGATCCATGTCCCAGTGGGGGAATTCCGCGGCGAGCTGCTCGTTGTGCTCGCCCGTCCCGGGCAAATGGATGGCGATGGGCCCAACCGAGGCGTATTTCATTGCGGCATTCCTTTGCCTGCGAGGGGTCCCGCTCGGCGGACACGCCCTGCGAGTAGGGCCGGGAGGCTACCATAGTCGCGGGGACAAGGTCAATCGCAGTTCGTGTTCTGGCCAAAACAAGGGGAGCCCTCTCCCTGAACTCCCCTTTGACGTCTGGCCGGCCCTCGCTATACTCCGCCGCCTCTCCGCGTTTCACTTCGAACTTTCTGGGCAGCAGAGTCGCCGTGCAAGATTCCCACGTTTTTGTCGACATCCACTGTCATCTCTTGCCGGGCATCGACGACGGCGCGGTCGGTTGGGACGAGTCGCTGGCCATGGCCCGATTGGCGGTGGACGATGGGATTTCGACCGTCGTGGCAACCCCACACCAGTTGGGCAGCTACAGCCGGAATGCCGGCGAAACCATTCGCGCCTCCTGCCGGCAGTTGCAGGAGTTTTTCGACCAGCGGGGCGTCGCTTTGCACGTCGTGCCCGGCGCGGACGTGCGGATCGAGCCCGATCTGATTCGCAAGGTCGACACCGGCGAGGTGGTCACCCTGGGCGATCACCACCGCTACGTGCTCTTGGAATTGCCGCATGAACTCTACTTTTCCCTGGACCGGCTTCTCCGCGATCTTCGAGCCGCCGGATTGATCGGGATTCTCTCCCACCCGGAACGCAACCTCGGGATTCTCGGCCAACCGCACGTGGTCGAGCCTTTGGTCGCCGCAGGCTGCCTGCTCCAAGTGACCGCCGGAAGTCTCACGGGGTCGTTCGGCCCGCAGGTGAGAAACTTCGCCGAATGGCTGGTTCTCCAGGGGTTCGTACACTTTGTGGCCACCGACGCGCACGGCGTAAAGTCGCGAAGACCGCTGATGAGCCAGGCGTTCGATGCAGTGGCCCAAGTGGCCGGACACAAGACGGCCCTTGAACTCTGCTCCGGCAATCCGGCTCGTGTGGTAGCCAATCAGATGGTCGCCCAGGGGCGCCGAAAGCCAACGGGGTTGGGCTGGGCTGGTTGGTTTCGATGGGGTAGAGCAGGTTGATGCTGCCGATCGGTCGCCCATTCTCGCCCCGCCCCCCAATCTTGGTGATCATCGTCCTCCTTGCGGGCTTCGGCCGAACTCTTGCGGAGGAGTCGTGGAGAGATCGGCGGATAGCCGGACCGTTCGTATGCCAAGCCGATTTCCCCCTGGACGACATGGAGGGGCTTTTCGATGACCTCGCCCGGCTGCAGCAGGACCTCGTGCGGCACCTCGGCGTTCGACCGGCCGGGGAGACGATCGAACTGTATCTCTTCGACGACCAGGGAAGCTACCGCCGGTTCCTGAGCCGGAATTATCCCCAGGTGCCGTATCGGCGGGCGCTCTATGTCAAGACTGGCGGCGTGGGAAGGGTGTTTGCCTATCGGAGTCGCCAGTTTGCCGTCGACATTCGGCATGAGTGTACGCACGCCCTACTGCACGCCGCGCTGCCGATGGTGCCCCTGTGGCTGGACGAGGGGTTGGCCGAGTATTTCGAGGCGCCTCCATCAGAGCGCGGGTTCGACAACCCTCATCTCTCGCCGGTCCGGTGGAACGCTCGATTAAGAATGCCCTCTTCATCATTAGGAAAACTAGAGACCCTGGATGGGATAGGCGGTATGGGTGGATCTGAGTATCGCAACGCGTGGTCCTGGACTCATTTCATGCTCCACGGCCCAAGGGAGGCACACGAGGAACTGGTCGGGTTTTTGGCAGACATCCAGGCCCAAACTCCCCCAGGTTCTCTAAGTAACCGGCTCGAACACCGGCTGCCCAATCTTGAGCGGCATTTTGCCGCGCATTTCCGAAGTTGGAAGCGCTGAACTGCGTTTTCGGGTCGAGAAATCTCCTCGAACCAGTCAGACTTTGGACAATCTGGAAAGTTCTCCCCGGCTTTCTTACAGTCGCGGGAAACCTCGGGTCGATACGGACAATGCATGCGATCCGCACAACCGGTGCGGATGTCGGCTCGGAATTGGGGCGTTTGACGAGAGCCCAGGCAAACCTGGGAGAGTACTTGAATACCTTTTTTGGGGATGGATACGCACTATGAACTTTGCTCGAAGGACCAAAGGACTGGCCGTATGTCTGGCAGTGGTGGGATTCTGTATCCCCCAGCCGTTGTTTGCCGCGGTCCAGACTGACAAGGCCGCCGTGACCGACGTGACGCTTCACAAGAGCCCTCAAGGCAACGTGTTGATCGGCCAAGTGCAGGATCAACAGGGGGCCGCCGTGGCGAATGTTCTGGTAGTTCTTCACAGGGGTCGTGAGAAGCCAACTGTAGGCAAAACGGACGGCAAGGGGTACTTCACTTTCACCAACCTCAAGGGCGGGGTATATCAAGTAACCCTCGCGGAGGGTGAAGGTATGAGTGCCTACCGCGCGTGGACGCCGGGCACCGCCCCCCCATCGGCACAGCCAGGCGTGCTGGTCGTGGCCGGAAAGGATCTGGTTCGAGGGAACCGCGGGCACCTCCGCCGTGGCGTGGGATGTGCGAAGTTCTGGCTGTGTCATCCTTGCGTCATCGCCGGCATCGTGGCGGTTGGGGTGGCAGTTCCGATTGCGATTCACAACTCGGGCTCGCATAGCCCGTAAGGCTGTAGATAGGGGCATCGCGGGCGGGTAAGCCGGGATTTGCCGTCGGCAAAAATCGAATCCGACCCCGCAAGCTTGCGTCTCCTGAACGCTCGCCACGAGCCTCGGGGACGCCAGCTTGCGGGGTCGCGCTGTTTTTGGATGGCTTTCGCGCTCCGTAGTTTCCCGATTCGCGGAGCGCCGCGCCCGAAAATGCTCTAAACCGCGCTCGAGTTGGCCTTTCCCTTGGCCGCGGTTTCGAGTAGCATCCCGCCTTCTTCTCCGATTCGCAGCACTCCCTTTGCACTCGTCTCGCCAGGTCGTCGGGACCCCGGGCCGTCTCGCGCGATCCCGCATCGACGCCGGCCGCAGCGCCGACTTTGCCACCGACCGGATCGATCCTTTCGGGGCCGTGCGAACGGGATGTGCCTGACGAATCACGTCGAATCCAGCGCCAGACCACGGAAAGGACAATCCAATGAAGCACATGAGAGTTTTCAAGGCGGGGGCGATTGCTTTGGCCTGTTTGGGAATGCTCATTCCCGCCTCTGCTCTGGAGCCCGCGGCCACCGCCGCCGTTGATTCCAAACAGGCGCCGGGAGTGGCCGATGTGAGGTTGCACGATGGCGGCACGTTGCGAGGGCAACTGGTCAATGCTCAGGGACGGCCGTTGGCTCAGAGCCTGCTTTCGATACGGCAGGCTGATCGCGAAATTGCGACTGCCGTATCCGATCAATCGGGCCATTTCCAGGTGACCGGTCTGCGTGGAGGGATGTATCAGATTGTGGCCGGCGAGGCCACGGGCGCCTACCGGCTCTGGGCTCCACGCACGGCCCCTCCGTCGGCTCAGCCCGGCGTGTTGGTTGTGGTGGGGGGCCAGCAGGTGCTGGGGCAAGGTAACCGGATTCTGTGTCTGCTCCGCAATCCTTGGGTTGTTGCGGGGATTGTGGCCGCGGCCATCGCCATTCCGATTGCCATTCACAACGCCGATCGGCACAGTGATTGACGGCGGCTGGGAGTCTACGCCGGCTGCCGCGACTGAGAGCTGCATGGAACGGCGGATGCGTGTCCGCCCCAACCTGGAATCGGCCACGAAGGGGAAAAGAAGCCATGGATCACGTTCGCACGCTCAAGGCCCTGTGCGTCGGCTTGAGCGCGGTTGGGTTGCTCGTGCCCTCGTCGGTAGTGGACGCCTCGACCCCAGTGACCTTGGCGACGGCGCCCAAACCGGTCAGTCTGGTGGCCGACGCGGAACTCGACTCGCTCGGATTCCTGCACGGTCGGGTGTTCAGCGCGCGGGGTGTCCCGGCCGCCGGCGTCACGGTAGTGCTTCGGCAGACGGATCGTGAATTGGCCCGAACCGACACCGATGCGCTGGGGCGTTTCCGGCTTGGCCAGCTTCGCGGGGGAACGTACGAGTTGTCGGTGGGCGCTCAAGGGAGGCTGGTTCGGGCGTGGGCGGCCAACACGGCTCCGCCCGCTGCCGGAGATGTCGTGGTGATCCTCGGTGACGGTGAAGTCGTTCGCGGGCAGATGCCCCTGGAAGAGTTTTTTGCCTCTGACGCCGTGCTGCTCATCGGACTGGTGGCGGCGATGATCGCTATACCAGTTGCCATCCACAATTCCAAACCAAGCAGTCCCTGACTTCCTCCAGGAACCTTCGGCGTGAATGTTTCCCTGCGGACTCGACAGGGGGGGGGCTCGTGCCACAGCCGGGTCGTCATGTCAGCCTGGGCGTGTTTCATAGTGCTCAGCTTGCAGCCGGCGGAGGGGGAAACGCCATCGGGCCCTGCTCGAAGACCGGTTCCGCAAGGCAAGGTGGCGTCTGCTGCCGACTCGGTTCGAGCCGGCTCTTTGCAGGTCATCGAAGACGTGGCGCTTCGCCCCGGCGGCGTCTTGGAGGGACGGGTTGTTTACGGCGAGGGCCTTCGCCTGAGAGAGACGGTGGCCGGGTTGCCGGTGACCCTGTTTGAGGGCAGGACGATCGTCGCAAGAACCAAGACCGACGCTCAGGGAAGGTTCCGCATTGGGAGCATGCGAGGGGGGGTTTACCGGGTGACGATCGATGCGGCCAATGGGCCGAGGTCGCGTTTCTTTCGCTTGTGGACGTCTTCCGGGGCGCCCCCGCACGCGGGAAACGAGGCGACCGTGTCCGTCGGCCAACGGTTGCTCCTTGGGCAGTCTCCGTTTCCGGGCACTGGTTTTTCGCGAGAGGCGGCGATTACCGCCATCGTTGCCGGGGCGATTGCCGTGCCGATCATTTACCAGAGCGTCAAGAGGGACGACCACATTCCGGCGAGTCCCTGAGGGGCTCCGTTGGGGAAACTGGCGTTGACCCCGGCAGGCGTTTCTTGCTATTAACTGCCCCTCACTTTTGCGGGAGTTCTCATCGCGCACCAGCGCACGGCACGTCGTACATTCTGTGGCCATGGTAGACGACCAAGGCCGGGGGGTGGGTGCCGGCCAGCGTTATTCCCTATCTTGATTCTTGCACCTCGAATCACAAGACGGGTCGTTAGATGGCGACACGAGCGTTCAGCGTGTGGAGGCAATCCGTGGTTTTTCGAGCGGCCGTGATTCTCGCCCTCGGGTTCGCGCTGGGCACCACCGGTTGCGCCTCCCGGCGAACCTACAAGAGCGCGAAGTTGCCCGGGGAGTTTGAGGCGCCGCCCACGCAAGACGTCAACAGCGCACTCTTGTCGCGGCTGACCCCCAGGTACGCGGCGAACAGTCATCTGATCGAACGAGGTGACCTGCTGGAGGTGACCATCGATTCCGGCTATGGCGAAGAGCCGTCACGAAAGACGCCGATCTGGGTCGAGGAAGACGGCACGGCCAGGATCCCGATCATCGGAAGCGTCATGCTCGGGAGCCTGGCCCTGCAAGACGCCGGCCGCGTGATCGCCGCGGAAGGCGTGCGGCGAGGCGCCTACGTCGAGCCGTATCCCTACGTCACCGTCGAGATGAAGGAGCAGCGCACGAACAAGGTGGTGGTCATCGGGCCGGTGGAAGAGCCGGGAGAAGTGGAGTTGCCGCGGGCGTCGAGCCATTTGTTGGCGGCGCTGGTTGCGGCCGGCAAGCTCACCGACGAAGCCGGTCCGTCGATCGAAATCCACCGTTCGGCTCGACCCGGCGTTTTGGAGAAGAGGCCCGACCTGCTCCCGCCGAATTCACCGCACATGGCCAATGGCTCCCAGGCGGAGCTGACCTCCTATGGACAACCCGTCCCGCAGGGTCCCCAAACGATCTTCGTAAACCTCGCCGAGGTCACGCCGGGACAGCAGGATGCCTATTACCTGGAGGACGGGGACGTGGTCGTGGTCGGCGAGCGCGGGCCGCGGAAGATCCACGTCATGGGGCTTGTCCAGAAGCCGGGTGAGTACGACTTGCCCCCCGACCAGGACCTCCATCTGCTCAGTGCGCTGGCGATGGCCGAAGGTCGGAGGTCGCAGTTGGCCGACAAGGTACGGGTCATTCGGCAGCTTCCCGGTCAGGCCGAGCCGGTCCACATCAAGGCGAGCGTGCGCGAGGCGAAGGGGAGCGGGCCGGCCAATCTCCGGCTGGCGGCCGGCGACACCATCATCGTGGAAGAGACGCCGGTCACCTTCACGCTCGACCTGATGAGAAACTTCCTGCGGTTTGGCGTGTCCAGTTCGCTACCGCTGTTCTAGTTAGGGAAAGTCGTTCGCATGACGCAAGAAGCCACGGCGCAACACGCCGAGTCTGAAAGCGAAGCCTCCGTGCAAATCGTGCACGTGCTGATGCAGTTCGCCTTGGCGGTCCGCTATCGGAAGGGCGTGGTCATCATCGCCTTGGCCGTCAGTTTCCTCCTGTGCGGGCTGTACTACGCGACGGCGACGCGCCGCTACGGCGCGAAGGCCAGCCTGGTGTTGCGGATCAGCGAAGACACGCAGTCGCCCGGCATGGCTACGCAGGCGGGCTACCAGCAGAGCATGTTGCCTACCTACCAGGACCTGATCAAGCGATCCGAGGTGATTAAAGGCGCGATCGACCGCATCCCCCGAGAACACCGGCTCGACTTCGCACGCCGGCCGCCGGATGAGTGGGTCAGGATCATCCAGTCCAATCTGTCGGTTGTCAACGCTCGCCGGACGAACATCGTTGAAGTCAGCTATCGCTCGAAAGACCCCAACGCCGCGGTGACGATGGTCAACGCGGTCGTGGATTCCTACAAGGACTTCATGGAGAAGACCTACAAAGGGACCGCCGGTGAAATCCGCGATAACCTGTTGCGTCAAAAGGACAAGGTGGACGCCAAGCTGGCCCAGAAGGAAGCGGAACTCTGCCAAGCGCGTGGAAAGTCCAGGAATCTTGGAATCGATCCCGAGAACAAGGTCCTCCATCCGTTGATGCAGCGGGTCGTCAGCCTTAACGAACGAGTCCTCGAAAGTGAAATGCACCGGAGGGACCTGGAAACCCGCTTGAATTCCCTCCGGTCGGCGGTGGACCACGGCGAGGTCCTGGCGCAACAGGTCTTCGCTCTGGCGGACCTCGTCAACGACGAGGTGCTCCTGCAGCGTCTGGGGCAAAGCACTCACGATCTCGACTATCGCAACGACCTGATGCAAAGCCGCATCAACGACCTGGCGGAGCTGCGGGAGCGCGAGAGGCACTTCGGGCCGGCAAACCCCATGATTCTCGAGTTGCGAGGCCGAATTCGCGAGACGGAGAACGTCATCCTCGGAGCCGAAGATCAACTCAAGCAGCAGGCGGCCAGAATCCAGGACAGCCAACTGGGGCCCATGCTGATCGAGGTCGTCCAGCAGAAACTCAATTCGGCTCGGGAGTTGGAGGCGTCGGTCAAGGATGACTTTGACCGGGCGGAGGAGGCCGTCGTAAACCTCACGGGCCAGTTGGCTTGGCTCGGCAAGCTGGAGAGGGAGTGCAACCGGTTGAGCGAAGACCGGGATATGCTCCGGAAACAGATCTCCGAGATTGACTTGGAATACGAGGGGCAGGACGTCCGCGCCCATATCGTCGACGTGCCGAAGGTGAACGACGAGCCCGTCTCCCCGAAATTGGCCCAGACGATTTTGGTTGCCCTGGTCCTCGGTTTGGGGCTCGGATTGGCCGTGGTCTATGTATTGGACATCCTGGACGATCGTTTCCGCTCGATGGAGGAGATGCAGATCCTGCTGGGCGTGCCGGTTCTCACGATGGTCCGGGAGCTTGAGACCCGCGAAGCGGTGGGCATCGGCGCGCTGCAAGCGTACGTGGCGCCCAACGCGACCGAAAGCGAAGCGTTCCGGACGTTGCGCACGGCCCTCTCCCTGGCGGAGCAAGACACGCACCAGATCGTGATTTCCAGCCCCGAGCCGGGCGACGGCAAGACGACCGTTCTGGCCAACCTGGCGGTCGCCGTGGCCCAGTCGGGGAAAAAAACCCTGCTCATCGACGCCGACCTACGGCGTCCCGGCCTGACCGCCTTGTTGGGAATGCGAGGAATCGCCGGACTCTCCTCGGTCATCCGCGACGAGGGGGACGTCGTCCAAACGGCGACGATGCACATCCGGGCTTCCGGGCTGGACGGGCTGGACGTTCTACCCGCCGGACCTCGCCCCGGCAATCCGGCGGAGTTGTTGGGGAGCCAGCGATTTTCTGAACTCCTGGCTTGGGCCGAAAGCGTTTATGACCAGGTTTTCATCGACAGTCCTCCCACCTTGGCCACCAGCGACACGGCGGTGATCGGCCGACTGGTCAACGGGGTGATGCTGGTCGTCCAGCCGTCCAAGAACCGCCGCCGCGCGGTGATCCGGTCTGTCGAGAGCTTCGCCAGGCTGAAGATTCCGCTTTTGGGCCTTGTCGTGAATCGAATCGGCTCCGAGAAGGACGGCGGCTACTACGGATACGGCGGCTACTACGGAGACGAGTACGCTTACCGGTACGGTGAGGACCTGGAGAACGACGACGAGGAGCCGGAGTTCGGCGAGGTGGCCGCAGTCGGCGGAGGCGTTCCCTTCGCACAAACAGTCGGCCACCCGCACCAGGACAACGCTCCTCCGTCGCGTGGGATCGTTCCGCGGCGCGTTGCCTAGTTCGAGGGACCCCACCGCCTTCACGAGTGAAGGAACGGAACCGTGTCAAGAAACCGAGGCTCTGTGAAGAGGACGAGACCCGACGCCGCGACCCGAGTGGGGAAGGACCCGCTCCTTGCCAAGCTGCTTCTGGAAATCGTCGACGTCGGACTGGCCGCGTCGATCTTTGTCGTGCCGATGATCATGGGCGGTCGCCAGGCGTTGGGCCGATTTGCCCTTACGGCCATTTCCGTCGCGGTTGCCCTGGCCTGGACCATGCGTCAGTCTCTCCGCGGCGAAGTGACGTGGCGGCGATCACCGGCGGAGTGGCTCCTCTTGGCTGGTGTGGTCTTGCTGACGCTGCAACTGGTTCCGTTGCCGCCCGCGGTCTTGAATTGTCTCGCCCCACACACCTCCGAAATCCTCCCGCTGTGGAGTCCCGACGTGGACTCGTCCGTCGCACTGGATGTCTGGTCCCAGGTTTCCCTGACGCCTGCCGCCACTCGAGCTGCCCTTGTGATGTTCATGGCCTACGGCCTGCTATTCTGGGTTACGGTTCAGCGAATCCAGCGATTGGAGGACGTGGAGCGGATCTTGCGATGGTGCGCCTTGTCGGCGCTCTTGATGGCGGGGTTCGGGTTGGTGCAACTGCTCACCACAAACGGGAAGTTCTACTGGGCTTATGAGCACCCTTACGCCCATACGTACGGGGTAGCCAAAGGGGCATTCGCTAACCGCAATCACTTCGCTCACTTTCTCGCCTTGGGAATGGGCCCTTTGATCTGGTGGGCGCACCAGGCGTTTCGCGGGCGGAGCCGCCGGCAAACCGCCGGGTTCGCCGGGCGGACCGGCCGGTCGCAGACCCGGGAGATGGAGACTAGTTTCCGCGTCATCGCGCTGGGAATCGTCCTGTTTGCCGTTTTCCTGTCCCTGTCGCGCGGGGGCGCGTTGGCCACTCTCCTGGCCGTAGCCGTTTGTCTGGCCGTTGGTTATCGAACCTCGTCGATAAGCCCGAGGTTTGCGCTCGGTCTCGGCGCCGTGACCTTGTTGATCGGCCTCTCCTTGGCCATCTCTGGCCACGACCGCGTTTCAAGCCGGCTGGACACGCTGACTGCCGGATCGCTCGATGCAGTGGATGGACCAGACGCGCGACGGACCATATGGGGCGCCGTCGCCAAGGCGATCCCCGATTACGCCGTGCTGGGGTCTGGGGTCGGGAGCCACCGGGAGGTCTACCCGATGTACCTCGAACGGACGGATTCCCCCAAGTACTTCTCCCACGCCGAGTGCGGGTATCTGCAAGTGGCGTTGGAATCCGGAATGGCTGGGCTGACCCTGTTGGTCGGCGGCATCGCCGTCTGCGGCTTCTGGTGCATCGCCGGCCTGCGAACCGCCACGTCGACGCGTATGCTTGTTTCGATGGGAGCGGTTTCCGCCAGTCTGGCTGCGAGTGCCGCCCACAGCTTCGTCGATTTTGTCTGGTACGTGCCCGGGTGCATGGTCATCGTGGCCGTCCTTGCGGCCTGCGCGTGTCGCCTTTGGCAGCTCGCCGCGGACCCGGACACATCAACCCGGCGGGCGCGCCGGGTCGTGCTCCCCGGCCAGGTGGGGATGGTGGCAGTCGTTGTCGTGGCGATCATCGGGACGTGGATGATCAAGAACCGCTCCGGTCCGATCCTGGCCGAGTCGCACTGGGAGCACTACCTAATGCTCCAACGGGATCCGGAAGCCCCGTTGCCGTTCGGCGTCGCCCAACTGGACGGCCCTCGCAACGAGGAGGAGTACCGCGCTTCCCTGGCGGCGAAGGAGAAGGCGGTCGCCGAATTGGAAGAGGTGGTGCATTGGGAACCGGATCATGCCAGGGCACATCTGCGTCTGGCCGAGGCATACCTCCGACTGTTCCACCAGAAACAAGAGACCTCTCAGAACGTGATGTCGGCAAACCAGATACGCGACGCGGTGATCGACTCGCGCCGTGAAACCGTTCCCCCGGAACGTCGGCTTGATTCCCGCGAGAAGCTGGAGCAGTGGCTTGCCGCGGCAGTCGGCGATCACTACCGGTATCTCGACTTCGCCCTGGCGCAAGCCCAGGAAGCGTTGGGACTTTGTCCGCTTTTGGGAGAAGGCTACTTGTTTCTCGGCGAGCTTTGTTTTCTGGAGGGGGGCCGTACGTCAGCCAAATCGGCCTACGTTTCCCAGGCGCTCAAAGTGCGTCCGTTCGACGGGACCGTACTGCTACACGCCGGGAGCGAAGCCATCCTCAACGGAGACTTCGATCAGGGGTTGGCCCATTGGCAGGAATCGTTCCGCAGGGGAACAGTTTACCAAGAGCAGATCATCAATTGGCTCGTGGGGCGAGTTCACCCATGGAACCTGCAGGAAGAAATCCGTTTCTTTCTCGATACCTTTGACCCGGACTTGCAGGCGCTGAGACTCCTGGAACTCCGGTACCGAAAGATCGCTCAGCCCGAGCAGATAACGGCGCTATCGTACGCGTACGCCCGCGCGGCCGAGGCCGCAGCGGGAGACTCGAAGGGCCAGGATGCCGCCGGTTTGTGGCTGGAGGCCATGGCGCAATACGGGAAGTTGAAGGTTCCTGCCGACAGACTTAGGTGCGGGCGTAATGCGCTCCGCTCGGATCCAAACAGTTACCGCGTTCGGGAGAATCTCGCCCATTGCCTTGCCGATCTGGGGGAGTTCGCCGAGGCGAAGGAGCACCTGGATTGGTGCCTGCGACGCAGGCCCGATCACGAGTCGTTGAGGAAGATGGAGAAAGTCGTCTCCCGGCAGCTCCGGAGCCAAGACCGAACCGCCTCCCCCCGGGAATCGACACGGCGCCTGTACTAGAAGAACCCAACCGCCGGCACGACTGGTTTTTAATGTTTTCAGGACGGACAACAAGCATGGACGCGGGACCGGCAGAACAGTCAGAACGGGTTGCTCGGTCCGTGATGAAGCTGCGCTCGGCCCTGCGCCAACTGACGTCCGCTCTTCTTCTTCTGCCGATTTTCGCGGGCGCTTACTACCTGAGCTATTGGCTGCGATTCGAAGGCCAACTGGGGGCGTCGGGAGCGCAGGCGTTCTCGTCCACCATCGTTTACGTCGTTCTGATCAAATTGGCCCTGTTCGGCTGGTTTCGAGTCTACCAGGGATGGGGTCGATTCGTCACGTTCTATGATCTGGTCGCGCTGGTTCAGGCCGCCACGGGCAGTCTTCTGGTGACCGTGCTGGCAAACAGATTCTTCCTGCCCGCACACATGATTCCGCGCAGCGTGTTTGTGCTGGATTGGGGAGCCACCATCGTTCTGGTGGGCGGGATTCGGGCACTGCTGCGAGCCGTTCAGGAGCGCAACGGGCTGCTGTTTGTCTTCGCCGACAAGCTCCCTGCTTTCATTGTGGGAGCCAACGACGCCGGAGAATCGCTGCTCAGGGCAATCATCCGCGACGGGACATTGACCTACCGCGTCGTGGGGTTCATCGACGACGATCTCCAGCGTCAGGGAATCCGCATCGGCGGCGTGCCGGTCATCGGCACCGTCGACCAGACCTGCCGTCTCGCCGAGCGTCATGGAGTGCGCGAGGTGCTGATTGCGGCGGGCGGCCTGTCGGGCAGACAAGTCCGCAAGCTGATTGAGGAGGCCCAGACTCATTCCATCAAGGTCAAGGTCCTCCCCAGCTACGAGCAGTTGATCAACGGCAGCGTGGCCATCCGGCCGCGGCCGGTCGCCATCGACGACCTCCTGCGGCGGGAGCCGGCTCGGCTCGATATGGGAAAAATTCGCCAGTGGATCGACAACCGCGTGCTGATGGTGACCGGAAGCGCCGGCAGCATAGGCTCCGAGATCTGTCGGCAACTGCTTCAATTCTCGCCCGCGAGGATCATCCTCGTCGACTACAGCGAAACCGGACAGTTCTTTCTGGAGCGGGAGCTTCGCGATTTGCCACGGACGGCCGACGTGGAGGTCTGCGTCGCCAACGTGCTGGACCAACCCCGCATGGAAGAGATTCTCCAAAGATACCGACCGGAAATCATTTTCCATGCCGCGGCGTACAAGCACGTTCCCTTGATGGAGGCCCACCCCGGGGAAGCGGTCAAGAACATCGTCGAGGCGACGCGGCGGCTGGCCGATCTGGCGATTGCCCATCAGGTGGAATCGTTCGTGATGATCTCCACCGACAAGGCCGTCAATCCGACCAGCGTGATGGGGGCGTGCAAGCGCGTGGCGGAGATGTACGTCCAGTCGCTGGCCGAGGTCTCCTCTTGCCGGTTTGTCACGGTGCGGTTCGGAAACGTGCTCGATTCGGCGGGGAGCGTGGTGCAGGTCTTCCGCCAGCAGATCGCCGCCGGGGGGCCGATCACCGTGACCGACGAACGAATGCGTCGCTACTTCATGACCATCCCGGAGGCCGCCCAACTGGTCATCCAGGCCGGGGCCATTGGAAACGGGGGAGAAATCCTCCTTTTGGACATGGGGGACCCGATCCGCATCCTCGATCTGGCCACCGACATGGTCCGGCTTTCCGGGTTGGTGGTGGGCGAAGACATCGAGATCGACGTGATCGGCCCGCGCCCCGGAGAGAAGCTTTTTGAGGAATTGCACGCCCACGGCGAAAGGCACCTTCCCACGCGCCATCCGAAGATCGTCGTCGCCGATCGGGAACGCCACGACCCCGAGGCGATCCTGGACGCGGTTGAATGGCTCCGCGCCCGCGCCAACGGCAGGCCGGGGGAAGTCGCGGAACTGCTGCGGCAGATCGTGCCCGAATATCGGACGCCCCATGGCGACCGGCGACCGCAACGGCGAGCCGCCGCGTGATGCCCCTAACAGCCCGTTGAAAAAGGCGACCCGCTTCGCGGCTTGTTCCTTTCATATAGGTCTAACTCGCCTTTTTCAACGGGCTGCCACGCGCAGCAAGCTGGGATTGACACTCTCAAACGTTTTCCAGATACTCCGCCACACTGTCGGATAACGCGACCGCAACAACCACGGAGGGTACGATGCGTTCCTTGTTCCTCAAACGCATTATTGACTTGACCGGCGCCGTGACCCTACTGATCCTGGCTGCGCCCGTGATGCTGGTCACCGCCCTTTTGTTACGGTGGAAGATGGGCAGTCCGGTGTTGTTTCGGCAAGCGCGGCCCGGTTTCAAGGGCCGCCTGCTCACCCTCAACAAGTTTCGGACAATGCGCAACGCCGTTGAGTCGGATGGCAGCCCGCTTCCGGATAATCAGCGTCTGACCCGGTTAGGACGTGTCTTGCGAGGGACCAGTCTCGACGAACTTCCTGAACTGTGGAACGTGCTGAAAGGCGATATGTCTCTGGTGGGGCCGCGTCCGCTGCTGATCGAGCATCTCGACCTCTATACACGCGAGCAGCATCGGAGACACGACGTCAAACCGGGCTTGACCGGTTGGGCGCAGGTCAACGGACGCGATTCTCTCTCTTGGGAGAAGAAACTCGCCCTGGACGTGTGGTACGTCGACAACTGGAATCTGTGGCTGGACGTGAAGATCCTTTGCCTGACCGTCTGGACGGTGCTCGGCAAACAAGGCGTCATCCACCCGGAGGACGCCACAATGAGCGAGTTTCTGCGCAGCCGCGGCGGCGTCGAGGCGGGACGCTCCCCTCGGCCGGCAAATCTCAACGCAGACTGCGACTCGAGGCGAGAGGCGGCGTGATCACCCGGGCTGCCACGAGAGCCATCCGGTGTTTCCATTGCTCAACACCTGCACTTGGCCAGGCCGTGGACGGACTCTGCCCACCGCTTCTTACCCGCGCAGCGCGAACCGGGTCATGACGTGGTTTACAAACCAAGGTGACAAGCGATTCATCCAGTAGAGTATTCGCGCCGTCCTGTGTGGGATAATCTCGTGCCTGCGCCTGCAGATTGCCTGCACGGTCTGCCGCGCCACCTCCGCGGCCGACACGGCGCGAGGCTTGCGCCACGTCGGTTTGGCCGTGCTCTCGATCACGTGCTCGGCAAACTCGGTCTCGGTCGTGCCTGGACTGACAACCAGCAGGCCGACCCGGTGGCGGCTCAACTCCGCGCGGAGTGCCTCACTGAAGCCCTGCACGGCGAACTTGCTCGCGCAGTACTCGCTGCTGAACGGGACGCCTCGATGCCCGAAAATCGAGCTTATGTTCACGATCAAAGGACTCGCTCCTTGCTTCAGAAGCGGTATCGCCAGGCGTGTCAGTTCAACCAGCGCGAAGAAATTGACCTCCATGATCTGTCGCAGGCGGTCCGGGGTGGCGTCCTCGAACAAGCCTTGTGCGCCGATACCGGCGCTATTCACCAGAATGTCCAGGCCGCCGAAACGAGACTCCGCGCTTCGGATCGCCTGCTGGCGCGTCGCTGGATCCGTAATATCCCCGGCGACCACCTCCACCCGGCTGTCATTGTCGACCACGCCGGCGGCGAACTCGCGGAGCCTCTTCTCCCGGCGCGCCGTGACGACCAGGCGGGCGCCTCGATCGGCCAGGGTGCGGGCGATTTCTCGTCCAATTCCGCTGGAAGCACCGGTAACGATCGCTCGAGCGCCGCTAATCTGAGTCTTGCTCATCATCCCAGGCTCCCAACACAAGCGGAGCTGCGTGTAACTTCTGATGCTAACGCGGCGCCGGACGGTTCCGTTCCTCGCTGAGCCAACGCGCGAAGAGGCGAGCAACTCAAGCGCGCTTCTTTGTGAAGACACCCAAATGGCTTACCCTCAGATCGGCTTCGCCCGTGTTTCGAACAGAGGGGTCGATGTGAGTGGGAAGCGGCTTGTCTCTGCGCCTCCACTCGTAGAGGAGCTTGCTCTCAGTGTTGTCAATCGCAGCAAATATCTCTTGCCAGTGGCTGCTTCTGATTCTGTTCCCCCTGCTGCCCTGAGTTGCTCGAGAAAACTTGTCCGACGGAACGGACAGGAAGTCGAATGGGCGACGTGCGATGTTCTTATGGTCTTCCAGGTGAATGCAATGAATCATCGTCCCTCCCGGGGCCAGGTCGGCGACGACACTCTCGAGCAGGCCGGGCACGTCGTCGCAGGGGACGTGCTCGAGGACGGAGAGTGAGTAGACGAAATCCACGGGGACGTTCAGTCGGTCCTTGGCCAGATCGATCGGACTAACGTACTCTATTCCGAGGCTCTTCAGGGTCTCGGAATCGAAGCGTCGCAGGGAAAGCAGGTTGTCCAGCCGGGCCCTTATTTCGGACTGCTCTGCATAGGGAGCCAGGATGTCTCGCGGAATCGACGGGTTCGAGCTGTGGACGGCCTGGTAAAGTCTCCGAGGACGCGCGCGCGGAGAGAT
>JBDRTC010000205.1:0-2137 GCA_043824335.1 Planctomycetota bacterium
ATGTTTTCCAAGAACGATTAGAGGGTGCCTGGGGCAAAGCGAAGCGGTGCCCCAGTGTCTGCCTTTCTGGGGCTTCGCTAAGCTCAGCCGCCAGCCACCCAGGGCCTACGGTGATTTGGCAGACACAACCTGCTGCATGCACCGCGCCCGGAAGATCGACGTCATGAATGTTCCCTGGAGTTGGAAGACCCTGTCGGAGGGGCAGGTGGGGCAAATCCGCGACGCGGCCCGGACGTTCATCGAGACCGACGGGTTCGCGGTCCGGCACGAGGGGCTATTGGCCCGGGCAAAGGCCGCGGGAGCCCGAGTGGACGAGACGAGCGGCACGGTCCGCGTTCCCAAGGGACTTCTTGCCGAGCTGATGGAGCAGGTGCCCAGCCGTTATCGCGTTGCCAACCTCCTGGGCGACGCGTGGGAGATCGGGGGCGAAAGCCGACACGGCCTGGCGATCGTGACGGACCCCTGGATCATCGACTACGAAACTCGGCAGCCCCGCCGCCCGTGCCTGGAGGACTTGCGGCGTCACACCATCATAGCCCAACGGCTCGATCCGGTCGTCGGCATCAGCCGCATGGATTTTCCGGTGACCGACGTGCCGGGGCCCACGTCGAGTCTCCGGGCGCTGGAGATGCACCTGCTCCATCACGCGAAGCACTACGTGGTTTTGGCGGCGAACCCGGAGAGCTTCCGCCAGTGGCTCGATATTGCGGAGATCGTCGGGCGCGGGGCGGACCCCGGCAGGCTCTTCACTTCAGGCGTAGCCGTGGGTTCCCCGCTTGTGCTCAACGAACTCAACGCGGAGCTGCTGCTTCGATCGCTGGAGCACGGGTTCACGGTGCTCCCCACCATTTGTCCGATGGCGGGCGCGACGGCGCCCTATTCGCTGGCCGGCACGCTGCTGGAGTCTCACATCGAGGCGCTGATGGTGGCGCTGCTGGCGCAGATGGTTCGGCCCGGGGCCCCAGTGCAATACGCCTCGGGGCTGTCGGTCACCGACATGCAAAGCGGGAACGACCTCTATTACACGATCGACAAGGTCCTCTGGAAACTGGCCGGCGTTCAGCTCGGACTGGCGGAGAACATGCCCGTCTCGGCCGAGTGCGGCGGCACGCTCACGTTCCGGTACGATCAGCAGAGCGGTGCCGAGGGGATGCTCTTCATGCTGGCAGCCTGCGCCTCGGGCGCCCATGTGTTGGCCGGATTCGGCTCTTGTTATAACGCCGTGGGGATGTCGGCCGAGATGATGGTCATCCACGACGCCTACCTGAGAGCGGCCCGGCACATTGCGCGCGGCATCCGCACCGACGATCTTCGCCTGGCGGTCGCCAACCTCCGGCGCGTGGGTCCCGGCGGCCACTTCCTGGACGACGATCTCACGCTCGATCTCTTGCGGTCCGACGAGTTCTTCCGCGACGAGAGCTTCGATTTCAGCGGAGGGCACGGCGAGAGCAAACCGCTCGTGGATCGCGCACACGAGCGCGTCGAGGAGCTGGTTTCGGACTACCAGTCGCCCGTGCCGCACGACGTTCAAGAGAACCTCCGGCGGTATTTCCACGATCTCTGTGCGGAGCAGGAACCCTAACACGGCCTCACGGCCACAGGCAAAGTGGGGCACGATTTCATCGTGCCAAGGCATGTTGAAAAATCGTGCCGGGCTGTGGACTGGCGCGGCCGCCGTGGTAGAATCGGGGCCAAGCACTGGCGAGACGCCAGTGCCACCCAATCGCCCAGAGCAGTTGTCACGAGGTCATGCGACAGTTGTAGGAGATATCGGATGCACCGACGGCAAACGATAACACGCCGAAGCCTCCTCAAAAGTTCGGCCGCCGCCGCGGGGGCCGTGCTGGCCGGCATCCGCCACGCGCCGGCCTTCGCGGCGGATTCGGCTGAGTCGCCTAAAGACGAAGCGACCGTCATCGACTGCCACGCACATCTGCACCGCCACAGCGACGCAGACTACAGAGAGAAGGACCGTCTGCTCATCGAGGCGGCCGACAAGCTGGGGATCGAGAAGCTATTCTGCTCGATCCTCACTGCGAGCCGTCCGGCCACGGCCGAGGGATTCCGAGAGTGCAATATCTGGCTGGCCGAGGCAATCGAGCGGTTCCCCGGCCGGGTGCTGGGCTACTGCTACGTG
>JBDRTC010000206.1:0-12048 GCA_043824335.1 Planctomycetota bacterium
GATGAAGTGCCCGGCGCTAAAGACCAGGTAGTCTTTCGAGATGCGGACGTGGTAGTGTTCGCACATGGCCCGTTACGATTTGTGTCCTGCGCTTGACGATGCACCGCACAGGGATTGTAATGAACGACACGGCAGATGCAAAGCTCGCCCACAATACGACGTTACGATCCGCAAACGACCTGCACTCCCACGTCTGAGGGCCATTCGCTCCACATTTTTTGGCGGGGCCCGCTGTTGCTTGGCGTCCGTGGGGTCGATACAATAACAAATGGGCGGATTGGTCCACAACCGAGCATTTCTGGCTCGAGTGGTCTCAGCACCCTCCAAGCGGGGATCGCCAAGATGGGCAGCCAAACGGTCTTTATCAGCTACAGCCACAAGGACAAGAAGTGGGTTGACAGACTGCGACTGCAGCTCCAGCCGGTGGCGCCCAGCCTGCCGATCGTTGTTTGGCACGACGTTTGGCACGACAGCCTGATCGGCGCGGGCAGTGACTGGAGACACGAGATCCGGGAAGCGATCTCGCGGGCGAGGGTGGCCGTTCTGTTGGTCAGCGCCGACTATTTGGCTTCGGACGACATCCGCCGCGTTGAACTTGCGGAGATCTTTGACGCCGCGGATCGCAGGAAACTGACGATTCTTCCGGTTTTTCTCAGGGGATGCGCGTTTGAGCGGACGCGCATTGCAGACTACTGTGCGGCCAACGATCCTCTCCAACCACTCGACACTTTGCCGGTGTCTCAGCAGGAACGTGTTCTCCAGGAGATATGCCACCAAGTCATGGCGGTCATGCAGGGCTCGGCACCGGAATCGCAGCACCAGCCGGCGGACGCGGCTCCCCGGCGCTCTGGGGGACGTCGGCTCCAGGACCATTCCAGGCTGGGAACTGAAGAACAACGTGAAATCGCCCCCGTTATCCGCGAGGCCGCCGCTAGCTTTCAAGAGGAGTTGCCGGAACTTCTGCGAACGCACCGCGGAGAGTGGGTCATCTACGTTGGTTCCGAGCGACTTGGCTTTGGCGAGTCAAAAACGGAACTCCTTCAGGAATGGTTCGGTCGGGGCTACGAGGACAAAGACGTTTATGTAGCCAAGATTGAGAAGCATCCGCCGGTCCACGTCGTGTGGTGAGCGACGTGGAAAGAAACCCACCCTACCTCATCGAGAATCATCCGTTTTCGGACGACGTGGCGGAGATTGAGACGTGGGGAGACGTCGTCCGGATTCCACCGCTTCAACTTGTCGTGTGGGCAGCCCTCACGCCGGCAGGCCAAGCCGAATTGCCTGACCGCCCCCGATGGATCCCTACAGTTGTCGATGCCGGCTGTTCGGACAATCTCGTAATCGCAGAGAGTCATTTGCGCGATTGGGCAGGTCTGGACCCCTTCGAGCTGAAGACGATCGGTTTTGACAAGGGCCGAACCGCCAGCGGTGAGGAAACGGAGTTACTGCCAAGGATCGAAGCCGATTTGTGGCTGTATTGCACAACCGATGGGGCATCACTCAGTCATCGTGGTCCCGGAAACCGCAGATCGCCCGCGTTCAGATTTGAATTGGACCGCGGGTTCCTGCTCTTCGACGAGTCGCAATCAATGCCCGGACCGCCTTGGCCACTATTGGGAGCAGCGGCTCTTCACCGTGCGGGTGTTCAGCTTGAGGTGGACTATGATGCGCTCCGCTTCTCGCTGCGCGTTCGGGCAGACCGGCCGGGTGGCCTTCTCATTGATTGACTTGAAGAAACGATTCGACCAGCGGGATGATTCGCTCATGGGCGTCTTCGACGACGTAATGGCCGGCGTCTTCGAGGCGGTGGACCTCGGCCTCGGGAAAGATGGCGAGGAACCGGTCGAGGAAGTGCGGCGTGAAGCACCAATCGCGCATGCCCCAAATGAAGCAGATCGGGTGGCCGGAAAACTGCGAAAGGCCGGCCTCCACCTCGGCGAGCGCCGCGTAGCTGGGATGCCGAGGGTCGAGGGGAATGTCGCCGACGAACCGGTCGATGGCCGTGCGGTTGTGCCATGAGTCGTAGGGCGCCAGCAGCCCGGCGCGGACCGCGGGTGTCATGCGCTCGTGCCGGCAGACGGCCATGCGAAGCGCGGCCCGGGCAAAGAGATTCAGACCTTGCACGGCCAATCGACCCACCAGTGGCGTGCGGCAGACGCGAATCCTGAAAGGGCATCGGTTTGAGCGAAAGGCGGCCGTGTTGAACAACACGAAGCGGCGGAAGCGATCGGGCGCGCGAACCGCCGCCCCCATTCCAATGGCCCCGCCCCAATCATGGGCCAAAAGCGTGATCTCCTCCAGCCCGAGCTGTTCGGTGAACGTCGTCAGATCGCTGATCCGTTCTCGGAGCCGGTAGGAGTAGCTTGCCGGCGGCGGTTTGTCGGAGAGCCCGCAGCCGATGTGATCGGGCACGACCACGCGATAGCGCTGCCGCAGGGCCTTGACCAACTCCCGCCAGTAAAACGACCAGGTCGGATTGCCGTGTACGAGGAGCAAGACCGGGCCTACGCCCTCGTCGAGGTAATGGTAGCGGTGGCCGCCCACGCGGACGTGGTGCGACGCGAACGGGTACAGCGGGTGCCAAGTATCCATCTCCGCGAGTATATCGGGATGCGGGCGATCTCGGTAGACGCGGCGACCCGGGCCAGTCACGCCGCTTGCGTTTCGTCGTCCGCGTCCGTGGCAGTTTGAGGCAGCTCCGTTTCGGATTCGGCGGGCAGGAGGATTTCGCCGTCGTCGCTGACGTCCTCGAATCGGACCGAGACTTGTTTGGAAACGCCCGATTCCTGCATCGTCACCCCGTAGATCGTGTCTGCGCAGGTCATCGTTTTTTTGGAATGGGTGACGAGGATGAATTGGGTCCAGGCGAGGAAGTCCTTCAGCACCTTGGTAAACCGGTCGATGTTGGCTTCGTCGAGGGCGGCGTCGACTTCGTCGAGCACGCAGAACGGGCTGGGACGGCTTCGAAAGATGGCCAACAACAGGGCCACGCAGGTCAGCGTTTTTTCCCCGCCGCTTAAGAGCGAAATGCTCCTGGGCTCCTTGCCCGGGGGCCGGGCGACAATCTCGATCCCGCTTTCGAGGATGTCGGTCTCCTCGTCGAGG
Source organism: Planctomycetota bacterium (assembly GCA_043824335.1). Classification (GTDB taxonomy): domain Bacteria; phylum Planctomycetota; class Planctomycetia; order Pirellulales; family Thermoguttaceae; genus JBDRTC01. Next base: position 3,106 of record JBDRTC010000206.1, read on the forward strand.
ACGATGTCGACCTGGCCGCCCCCGAACAGATCGCGGAAGAGGGTGGCGAAATGGCCCTTGACCGTCTCCAACATTTCCGCGAACAGGCGCCGGCTGTCGACGTTGATTCTCTCGATGATCCGTTCCAACGAGGCCTTGGCTTGGGAGAGGTCTTTGTACTGGGCGGCCAGCGTGCCGTGGCGGGCTTCCTGCTCGTTAAGCTCGTCGAGGGCTTCCAGGTTGACGTTCCCCAGATTGTTGATCTTGCGCCTGAGCTCGCCGATTTCCTGCTGGACCTCGTCCCGCTGACGCTGCTCTTCATCGGTCGGTTCGTGCTCCAACTCGGCCAATTCGATCCCGTAGTCTTCGCGGAGGCGGCCGGCCAGCGCGCTACGCTCGTGCCTGACTTCGCCTGCCGCCAGCTCCTTGGCGTGGATTGCTTCTTCGCGCTTTCGTACCAGGGCGCGGACCCGCTGGGCGTCGGCCGTCAACCCGGCCCGCTCTCGCTGCAAAACTTCCCGGCGGTCGATTAGATTGAGAGTCTGCTTTGAGAAGGTCTCCTTGCGGAGGTACAGCCCGGCGATTTCCGACTCCGCCCGAAGGATTTGCCGCTGCGACTGCTCGGCGCTCCGTGCGCACCGTAGCAACTGCTCGCGGCTATCGGCGACGGCCCGGTGCCGTTCCTGCTGACTCTCTTCCAGTTGACGCATGCGCACCCGCAGGTTCCGGAGCCGCTCTTCGCTCTTGGCCAGCTCGACCTTGGTTTCGGTGGTATTGCGGTCGCGTGCCCGGCGATCGGCCTCTAATCGGTCTCGATGCTCGGCGAGTCGAGCGAGCCGGGTCTCCATGTCGGCCAGCTCATTTTTGTTCTCTTGCTGCTTCGAGCGGGCCTCGGCCAAGGACTGGCTGAGCGATTCATATTGTGTCGCGGTGGCCCGCAATTCGACCTCCAGCACCGCCCGCTGCCGGTTCAACTGGGTCTGCCGCTCGACGGCAGCGGCGATCTTGTGGCCGTGCTCGCTCAATGCGTCGACGGCCTCTCGATGCTCGGCAAAAAACGTTGCGACCTGGCGCTCGTTTTCCTCGATCTCGTCGTCGAGCCGATCGATGTACGATTGGGCTCGGTCGACCTCGGCCTCCAACTCGGCCAATTGGGTTCTCAAGGCCCGCAGCTCGCTGCGACGCGAGATCAGCCCGGTGGAGGTGCCTCGCGCCCCAACGGTCAGCGTGCCGTCGGCGGCCAATCGTTCTCCGGCGACGGTCACGTAGTCCAGCCCCGCACCGTCGGAGCGCGCCAACTCGAGGGCGACGGCGAGCGTTTGGACAAACCAGGTGCGCTCCAGCAGTCGCCTGGCCAGCGGCACGTATTCCGCCGAGGTCTGGACGAACCGATCCCCGCGTCCGAGCACGCCGGGTCGACCTTCCAGGTTCACGTCGGGCCCGGGCGATTTTTCGCGAAGCCCCGTCGAGCTGTCCGCCCACAGGAACCCGACCCGCCCGGTGAACGCGTGCGGCTTTTCCCGCAGGTAATCCAGAAGTTCCCGGCCCGCTCCGACAACGACGTGCTGGGCAGCGTCCCCCAAGGCGACTTCCACCAACGGGGCCGCTTCCACGTTGACCGCGAACAGATCGGCGACCAATCCGCGGACCTTCCGGAAGGGGCCCTCGGTAGCGTCGCGGGCCTGGGCAAGCACCTCCTTGACGCCGGAGCTGACCCCCTCGTGGCGCTCTTCAAGCTCCTCTAAAACCGATGCTCGTTCGCCCAGGCCGCTTTGCCGCTCGCGGAATTGGAAAAGCCCCGAGCGGCATTGGGTCGATTCCTGCCGCCGCTCGGCAAGCCGTATCTGGGCAGCTGAAAGCTGCTGATTTCGCCGGTCGATCCTTTGAGAAAGCTCCGCCTGCTGAGCGCGCAATTCGTCCAGCTCGGCAGCCAGTGCGTGGAGGCTCTGGTTCAACTCGGCCAACTGCTGCTCGTTCCGCCGCCGGGCCGCCAGCGTTCCGGCGACCTGGCTTTCCAAGGCGCTGATCTCGTTTCCCAACGCGGCGCCGACGCGCATCTCTTCCATGTGCGCCGACCGATGCTGCTCGTGCTCGCCCCGGACCTGATCGAGCCGTTCGATCAGCTCGGTCAGCTCCCGCTCGCCCTCGGCGAACAGGCGAGCCACTTGGCGGTGATGGTCCTCAGCCGTGCCGAGGGCGTTTCCGGTTTCTGCGGTTTGCCGCTGGAGATCGCCGGCGCGGGCGCTCATCCCGGCCACCTGCTGGCGATACCGGGCGATCTCTCGCTCCAGATCGCGGCTTCTGATCCGCTCGTGCTCGATCGTCGACTCCGCCGCGGCGATCCGTTCCCGGTTTTCGGCTTTTCTCGACTCGGACTGACGAATGGCCTCATTCGCGTCGCCGATTGCGGCATCGACCTCGAGTCGACGTGCCTCGAGGGCCTCGGCCTCCGCAACGGCCTGGTCGCGCCGGGCCGAGAGCAACTCGAGCTCGTTCTCGAAGCCGGTCAGACGCCCGGTCAGACGCTGCCAGTCGACCAAGGCCACCTGGGTCCGAAGCCCCTGCAAGCGATCGGTGTATTGCTTGTACCGCTTGGCCTTATTGGCCTGCATCCTCACGCTGCGGAGCCGGTTTTCCACTTCCTCGACGATGTCCGACAGCCGGAGCAGGTTCTGCTCGACCCGGTCCAGGCGGCGCAGGGCTTCGATCTTCTTCGCTTTGAACCGGCTGATACCGGCCGCTTCCTCAAAGATGATCCGCCGATCGCGGGGCGAGGACTGCAAGAGGAGATCGACCTTCCCCTGCTCGATGACACTGTAGGCCTGCGTTCCCATACCGGTCCCGCTCAACAGATCGCGGATGTCGCGCAGGCGGCTCGGCTGGCGGTTGATCAGGTACTCGCCCTCGCCGCTGCGGTACACGCGGCGGGTAATGTGGACCTCGGGCGTGTCGACCGCCAGCAGGCGTTTGGTGTTGTCGAACGTGAGGGTGATTTCCGCGGTGTTCGTTGCGCGGCGCGTGCCCGATCCGTTGAAAATGACGTCGGCCATCTCCCGGCCGCGGAGGCTCTTGACACTCTGCTCGCCCAGAACCCACTTGATCGCGTCGACGACGTTCGACTTTCCCGACCCGTTCGGCCCCACCACGACCGTAATGCCCGGAGGAAACTCAAACCGGGTCCGGTCGGCAAAGCTCTTGAAACCGACGAGTTCGAGCGCCTTGAGCATGGGAGAGACTGGTTTGGAAGAGGGCCTTGCGTGGGCGGGGATTCAAGCGTCTGGTGCGGGGGACTAACGGGCGCGGCGTCCCGGCGCCTCGTTCAATTTCGGCGGCCTCGGCAACCCTTGGGCATTGGCAGGAGATTACGAAGCCTGCCCCCCCATCCCTCTCATTTTGCCTCGGCTCTCAATTTGCCGGTCAGCCCGATCGACCAGGAATCATTCTAGCAAAGAAGCTCTTCCGGGAACGCGGCTTCTCGTCGGAATCCTGGGGTTTCCCAGGATTGTTCGCCGACTGGGCACCGGACACCCCCCCTAGGCCACGATCCTCGCCCCTCATTGTGGTGAAAAGGTCTGGAAGTGGGCTGTTCAGGTGGAGTTTCCCCTCGTCTGGGCGGGCCGTTTCCGCCTCGTCATTGGCGAGCCGCTGGTAGGTGCGGCCGGCTTCGGGCAAAGCGTCGATCTCAAAACGGCTGCTGAGAACGCCCTTGTGCTTCGCTTCCTGAAGGGCCTGAACCACGTCGGGGTAGGTCCCGCCCAACTCCACGATCGCTCGGATCACCTCGTCGACCCGGTTCGTGACCATGCGTTTCTGGTCCATCTCGCCGACGGCAAACTTGCTCACCGCAATCTCATCGGGCTTCGAGCCCACGACCATGATCTGGTTACCGGCCTCCATCATCAGAGGCATGTTCAGACGCTGGTCCGTTCCGAACAATACGACCTCCGGGCGCCGGCTCCGGGTGACGTGGATCATGGGCGGCCCGTCGGTATCGAGCACGTGGTAGCTGAACTGGCTGCCCAGATTCTCCCCCATCACCATCGGATCGTTGCGGCCCATGGCCCAGAGGGCTCGGAAAGCCCCGTAGCGCGTCTCCGCGCTGGAGCCGTTCAACAACTCGCGTAGCTGGTCGGCTGCCTCCAGATCGTCCATGGCGCTTAAGGCGGTCAGTGCGAAAACTCGGAAGGCGGGTGTCTCGCGGGCCGCCTGGGCCAGCGGCTCGGCCGCTTCGGTTTGGTCGAGGTAGGCCAGGGCTTCAGCCGAGTAGAAACGGATCTCCGGGTCCTCCGACGCGATCCCTTTGCGCAACACTTCGACGCCCCCGGCGCCGATCGCCTCCAATTGCAGCGCCGCCCGGGAGGAGGTGATCGGGTCCAGGAGTTGCTGCTCGAGCATCTCCAGCCGCCGCTGCCGCCCCGCTTCCGATTCCCGGATCGCGATCGCCCGAACCACGCGCATGTACCGCTGAATATTGTCCTTGTATCTCGGGTGTACGGTCAGCTCGACGCATCGATCCGTCTTTGCCTTGGCCACGGCCACCTTGATGCCCTTGTAGGTGCTGTGGAACCGCTTGTTGATAGCGGTTTCGATTCGGGCGCTGCTGAGCACCGACCGGCGTTCGGGATTCAGTTCGAGGGCCAGGGGCCTCGACTTCGTGGCGATGGCCCCGCCCAGCACGCGGCCGCGGGTCTTCATCACGCGGTCGTCCTCCCCGTCGGCCGCAGGATCGACCATCACTGGCCCGGCCGCGCGGCCCCAAGTGTGGCCGCTGTGAATCCGCTGGTCGCTCAGCACGGCGAACTCCTTCAGCTCGACAGGCAACAACCACGCACCCCGCAAGCTGGTCGTTTCGCTGCGTGAGGGCACGCGAATCTGCACGTCGAAGGTATCGCCCTTTTGGATGCCCGGCCTAAGCACGCCTTGGACCACGACCAGGGCGGTGTTTGGGGAGGCCAACACGGCGTTCGGCGCCTGGACGCCCCGGGCCTGCATCTCGCCGAGCAACAGTTGTGTTTGCGGTGACGGGATCGGATCACTTCCCGTTCCGTCCAGACCGGTGGCCAGGGTGACCCCTTCCACCTTTACGGGGTACATGCACATGCCAAACGGCACGGCCAAATCACCCACGAGACGGACGTCCGGAGACGCGGCTTCCTCCTGTGCGTCGGGACTCTGCGACCGGACGACCATGCCATCCCACCAGGAACAGCCGCTAACGGTTGCCACTACGCCCACGAGAAGTGCTGGAAGAGCCCTCATGTTTCCCTGCGCTCCCTGCCGTGTCCGGCTGCCGAGACGAGAGTCGATCCGTGGTTCCGTAGCCGGGGCGTACCGCCAGACGGAACAACCCGGCCGAGAGGCCACTCATGAAAAGTGCGAGAAAGGCATTCGAGGGGGGGACAATAGTGATTCCGCCCAATAGGGTCAAGGGGAATCGGCGAGTGGACCGGGCAGGGGGGAATGATGAGTGATGAAGGATGAATGATGAACGGCACACGACAAACTGGGAAGATTGCGCAGTTTCGGAAGCAGTCCAGCCCGGCCGCTCAGGACTACGTTGCATCGCCTGAACCAGACCTCGATAATGGAGTAACGACGAGCACACTCGGTTGGCGCGGATGGGATACGCGTAAAGCGAGGGCGGCCCCTACGAGATATTGCCGGTTGGAGGACAACACATGAAGACGATCGCTTTGTGGACGCTGGTGCTGGCCCGCCGGGTCCGGCGAAGTTTGGGGATACCGCACCGACAAGAGCATGCCGCCGGAGGTCCGCGCGGCCGTCACGCCAAAGCTCAAGGCCGACAACCCTATAGGCAAGTGGAACCGCTTCGTGATCACGATGAAGGGCGACCTCCTGACCGTTGAGCTTAACGGCCAGAAGGTTATCGAAGACGCCCAACTGCCCGATGTCCCCGTTCGCGGCCCTATCGGGCTACAGCACCACGGCCATCCGATTCAGTTCGCCAACCTTTACATCAAGGCACTGAACTGACGGTGGAGAAGTGAAATCCGCCGCCTGAACAGGCGGTCGGGACAAAGACAAGGAGATTAAGCATGACCGGCAACGCGGAGATTTGCTGCCCAGAGTTCAATCCGGAGCCTTGGGACGGGAAAGAGATAACGTGGGAGAACAAGAAGTTCGTCAAAGACCGCGTGAGGAGCTTTCTGCACGTCCCCTTGAATTTCGGGGCCGTCATGAAGAAGAACGTGGGCCTCATCGAGGCGGCCGGCGCGAAGCCTGACGAGATGATCGTGATCGCCGACGAAAACTCACTCTGGGGCGCCGACGTGTACCTCGAAGTCGCCAAAGACGTGCCCAACGCCCGGATGGCCTCGATCTCGGGCACGTTTCTCACCAGAGTTTTCGAGGGGCCCTACAAGAACATCAAGTCGTGGATCCGCGAGATGGGCGAGTACGTGAAGTCGCGGGGAAAAGAGACGCGGCAGCTCTACTTCTACTACACCACGTGTCCCAAGTGCGCAAAGAAGTACGGGAAGAACTATGTTGTTCTGCTGGCGCAGGTGTAGGGTGGTGAGGGCTTCGAGATCGTCGGCTCGTCGTTTAGCGGTCGACGGAACGTCGGCCCATTTGGTGGCCTGCGGACGCCGACGTTCCGTCGGCGGCTAAACGCCACGGGGGAAGTCTGCAAACCGCTAGAAGCCCAAGCCCGGGCCGTCGAGGGCGTGGGTCCCCAGCGTGCCGTCGCTGATGCGGAACATCGAGGGAAACCGGTCGGCCCAGGCCTCGTTGGCCACCGGGCAATACTGCCGGGCGTTCCCCTCGATGGCGGCGATCGTGGGAATCCGGGCGGAGAGCGACGCAGAGTGCAGGAACGACGCGCCCGGGCAGGTCAGGTCCTGAACGCAGAGAAACATTTCGTACTTCTGGGCGGCGGCCCCCATCAGCAGCGCCTCGCTGTGGCCTTTGCACGCCTTTAGCGCCACGCCGGAATAGCCCAATTCGCGGCTCAAAAGCAGGCTTTCCAGGTCGATGAGCGACTCGTCGATCACCACCGGCTTGACCTTGGCCGCCTCGTGCATGCGGACCTGGGTGCTCGCCTTGAGATGGCGACTGGTGGGCTGCTCGATGTATTGGAGCCGCTCCAACGCCTGGGGCGACCGCTCGCCAACCTGGGCCAGGAAATCGAGCACGTACTCGACGTTCTCGCACCGCTCGTTGAAGTCGGCCGAGTAGCACCACGACTTCGCGCCGCGGGCGGCCTGGGCTTCCGCGGCCACCTGCTCAATCGAAACCACGCGGTCCACGTCCCAACGGAGATCGTCGCCGTTGAGCTTGATCTTCAGATGCGTCAACCCGTCGGCCGCGATCCACTCGGGCAGCGTTTCCGGCAGGCCGTCGTTGATGCGGGTGTCGACGTCGGCATCGGTGAGGGGGTCCAGCGCGCCAACGAGGTGGTAGAGCGGCATCGACGGCTTCGGCGTCCGCAGGGTGTACTGGTCGAGATACTCGCCGGCGAACTCGTCGGTCAGGTAAGCCGAGAGGTCTGAGTTGACGAACTCTTTTCCCAGCAGATTGTACGAATTCTCTCCCAGCGTCTTGCCAAAGGCATCGTGAATGGCGGCTTCTAACGGACTGGCGGCCACCAGTTGGGCTAGCCGGGGCATCCCCTCGGCGAGCCCGGCGGCGGCGGTCACCGCGTCGGCAATGCCCTGGTGAGCTTGGGACAACTCGCGGGTGATTTCCAGCGGGTGCCCCATCCCTCGGTAGTCGTTCGCCGCACGAGTCAACCGCCTACTCAACTCGACCATTGCCTCGAACGTCTCGGCGACCGACAACGCCTGCGTGGGCCAGGCCCACACGTTCCCCATGGGCATCGAGCCGAATCCTTGGCCGCGACGGCCGTCGCGGGTTTCAACGTCGACGGTCACGTCGACGATCACCGCGTCGGTGACCACGCGGCCACCGAACTTGATGGGCGTGCGGTAAGCACACTGCTCCGTTTCCGCCCGCGCTTCCAAAAGACGGATATCGGTCGCCTTCGACACGGAATTCTCCTCCTATCTGGCATCTGGCAAGAAGACGTGAGTCGCCGGCTGGACGGCCGAACGTCAGACGAGCTTCTTGCGGACCGCCCAAACCGCCGCCTGCGTGCGATCCGAAACGCCGATCTTGCGGAGGATGTGCTGCACGTGCTCTTTGACTGTCTCGTAGCTGATGTGCAGCGCCTGGGCGATTTCCTTGTTCGTCAGCCCATAGGCCAGTTGACGCAGCACCTCGCTCTCCCGCTGCGTGAGCGGCACTTCCACGTCGGCCGCCAGCCGCGGCGTGGCCAGCGCTCCGGTGACGCGCCGCAATTCCTCCCGAGTCCACGCGCTCTCGCCGGCCGCGGCGATGCGGATCGCCTTGATCAATGCGTCGCGCGTGCAGCCTTTCAAGACATAGCCGCTGGCCCCCAGCGCGACGGCCCGAGCGATGTAGGTAGGATTATCGAACGTGGAGAACATCAACACGGGCATGTCGGGCTTGTCGAGCTTGATGCGTCCCAGGGCGGTCAGGCCGTCGCCGTCGGGCATGCGGATGTCCATCAGGACGACGTCCGGGTCGTTTTCCAGGGCGTAGCGGCTCGCGGCCTCTCCGGTCGCCACTTCCGCGACTACCTCCATTTCCGTGCCTGCCAAAAGGGCCTTCAAGCCACGACGGACCACCTCGTGGTCATCGGCCACCAACAGTTTGACTGTGCTCATTCGACGCTCCGATCATTCGTGATTGCGGGTTCTTCGGGGGTGGGAGCGACCGGCAATTCGACGGACACCCGGGTTCCCTCGCCGGGGGCACTGTCGATCACCGCCCGGCCTCGAAGCAGCCGGGCACGCTCGCGAATCCCCTTTAAGCCAAGACGCTTCCCTTCGACGCCGTCCGGGTCGAATCCCACCCCCCAGTCGCGGATCTCCATCCGGATCCGGTCGTTCCGTTGGGTCAGCCGGATTTCGGCCCGGTCCG
>JBDRTC010000207.1:0-2774 GCA_043824335.1 Planctomycetota bacterium
CATGAAGTGAAAACAGACATTCTTGCAAATGCTCTCGAAACAAGAGATGAGAAGCGGGTTGGTTTGAGTACGACTTCTAATGAGCCTTGAGATTGAGAGCGTGTGGCTAGGAGATACATCTTATGGATGTCCAGCGTTCGCCCGAAGAAGCACGCGATCATGCCGAGAAGCGTCTGCGTAAGAATATCGAAACAGTCCATTTTAGTGGCAATGAACTCTCTGCCAGGAACCGTCAGTTCCTCTGCGCGTTCCAATCTCGTTTAGACGCATTGGACGAACTGGTGGAAGTCACGGCAAAGCGTGCTGCGGATACTGTCGCAGAACATGAAGGACAAGATGCGGTCCATCTCAATCTCGACGGCAGATCATACGGCACTCTCTCACCACGTGCGCTTTACAAAATGGATGCAGCCAGTGCCGAGCTGCGCCATTCAATTGCCCAGGCCGCGCTTGGCAGCCTGCGCATGCTCGCGCAACAGCTTCCGGAAAAACACCAGGATGCTGTGTTTGTGCAGAAGCTGGTGTCCGCTTTTGAGCATGTTCAAGGTGTGCGCGCGCAAACAACGTCATATTTTGATTATCTGGTTTCGCCGGGGTTGACGGTCCGTTCTATCCTTCCTGAAGTGGAACGCAAGGTTAACGCTGCTTTGAACGAACTTGCCAATGCGGCAGAAAGTTCTTCATGGGAGCCGGACTCGGCAGATTGGGCAGAGGCCTTTTCCGAACGAGTCGTGCAGGCGATTGATTCAATTCTCGATGTCTTTATGAATCTTAGAGAACGACTCGATCTCGTGCGCGTGTCGGCGCGGCGAATTGCTGAGGAGGTTTGTGAACTTGGCCGCAGTTTTGCCGTACAGCAAAATGTATCTCTTAACTGCGGGTGTAAGAGCAGTGAGCCATGGCGAGAGGAATCGGCGGGTAACGAAGATGGCCGATATCGGATCTTTGCAGACCGTGATGCGCTCATGAACGCGTTTGGCGAATTGGTCCGCAACGCATGTAGGCATGCCTTTCCAGTCACGCATCAAGGACGCAAGGAAGTGAACGTAACCGTACGCAATCTGCCTGAGGATGACGCTGTCACCATCAGCGTTAAGGATAATGGCTGTGGCATGGAGCGGAAAGACATTGCGGCGCTTGGCAGTGGAATTTCACAATCCGGCGGCGGATACGGTTTTCGCATGGTGCGGCGCGTCATCGAAGCCGAACACCTCGGCAAACTGACAGTTGAAAGTACGCCGGGCAAAGGCACGTGTATCGAAGCAAGATTGCCGGTGCACCTGGTTGTGAATGGGGAGGGATAATTGATGATTATCCGTTGCGCAAATCCTGATTGCCGTCAGAAGCTGAAAGTTAAGGATGGGCTTGCCGGGAAGCGTGTGCGCTGCCCGAAGTGTAAACAAGTGCTGAGGATGCCGGCGAGTTCCTCTGCGACTACTGGAACAACCGGCGCGGTTTCTGCTCCGCAAACAGGTTCGCCGGTTGCCGGCGATGGGCAACAACAGAGATGGCCCAAAGGCAAAATACTTCTCGATGATTATGTTGTCGGGAAACACCTCGGCGCCGGTGGTATGGGCAGTGTGTATCTGGTGCGTAGCCGATCTACGGGCAATCTGTTCGCGGTCAAGCGCATACAGCCCCGCCATCTCCAGAAACGCACCATACGGCAGGCATTCCTGCATGAATTGCGCGCTTGGATCGAACTGCCAGAGCATCCCAACCTGACGGCCTGCCGCTTCTTCCAGACTGTCAATGACGAGATTGTTATCTTTGCTGAGTTGGTGAAAGGCGGCGCTCTCAGTGAGTGGATTCGGGCCGACGACGGCAGTACGCCTAAGCTCTACGATGGTGACCCTCCAGAGATCACTGCGCGCATTCTCGATGTTGCGATTCAGTTTGCGTGGGGAATTCACGCAGCGCATGAAGCGGACATCACACATCGGGACGTAAAACCTGCAAATGTGCTGATGACAGCCCAAGGGATACCGAAGATCACGGATTTCGGACTGTCCGGCGCCGCGGGTGGATACACGCCGTTGTACTGCTCGCCCGAACAGGCCGGTAGTGGAAAGCTGGGGCCTGCCACCGATGTATGGAGTTGGGGGCTATCTGTGCTGGAGATGTTTCTTGGCGGAGCTACGTGGCGCTCGGGTACAACTGCGCGACACGTGCTGGAAGATGTTCTCGCTCGTAAATCGGGTTTGCGCTGCCCGCTGCCTGAACCAGTTGCCGCGGTTCTACGCCGCTGTTTTGAGTCAGGCCCGTCGGCCCGTTGGGCGCGTATGGCCGATGCAGCGGACGCACTGGTACATGCCTACCCAGAGGTGACCGGCGCCTCTTACGAAAGGCAGGCTCCCAAGGTTTCCGTGGACATTGCGCATGATGAGGCTGCCACCGAACGCAGAACCGTTGAAGGCCTTGCCTGGGAGGATCCACAAGCGTGGCTCAAGAAAGCATTGAGCGCGGCGGGGCGCGCGCCGCAGGAGGCTGACGCCATAATTCGGAGCAAGGCAGGCTCGCGCAAGGGCCAGGCTATCGCCGACATGGCGGCTTATGATGAAGCTGTGGCTATCTACAAACAGCTAATCCAACAAGGGCGTAAAGATTTAGAGTCTGATCTGGCGCAGCTCTGCCACCAGAAGTCGGGTTTGCACAAGTCGGTAGATGATGCGCCCGGCGCCATTGCCGCGTTAGATGTGGCGATTAGTATCTACCGGACTATGGCCAGGGAGAAAACGGGATCATTTGCCACGGGAAACCTCGCCGAATGCCTC
>JBDRTC010000208.1:0-6346 GCA_043824335.1 Planctomycetota bacterium
CGCCCGGAGCTGCAGCAGCACGAAGAACCGGTCCCCCTGCAGCACGAGGTCCCAGTCGATGTCCTTGTCGCCGAAGTCGTAGGGCCCCGGGTCCAGAGTTTCCTCCCAGCAAGCAGCCAGGAGCCGGTCCACCTGGCCGCCGCTTTTGGCCAGCTTGCGGTCGGTGAGCACGCGCTCCTCGCGCACCTTCATGCCGCGGATGCGGCCGGACAGCCCCGAAGGGCAGGTGATGGTTTCTGACACGTTGGCGTTCCTCCTGTTTGACCTGCTCTCTCACAAAGGCAAAGCACTGGAGGTCGCGCACGGGGACTTAACCGGCGATATTTTCCGGTCGCAGTGGTGCTTTCGCGGCTCGAAAAGTCGGTGAGGAGGTGGCTCGCGTCGGTGCGGAGCCAGTGGGCTCAGCAGCTGATGAATCGGTCAGCCTGGTGGGGGGGGAGGACGCTCACGTCTCGCGTCGTAGAAACAAGCGCCTAAGATCCGTGACCGATCACGGGGAGTTTACAGATGATTATCGGACCTTGGGTGCACGGCGACTGACTCGGCGCGCCATTGCATCCAGGATCACCACGCTTTCGCGTAGCTGAGGCTTCTCGTTCTTGTTGCCCCCATACCTTTGCCACCGTTGCCCAGAGGTGCGCAGGTGTCGTACTACGCTCACTTCACGGAGCCGCCAGCCAGCGAGGGTGCCGACGTGACCAATGATTAAGTCCACCGGTATCTCCACACCTACATATGCCGACGTGGAAACGACGATCCATAAGGATGCATCACGCCTTGCGCGCTGGCGCAGTGCAGTTAGGACGCTGAGCATGTCCTCGAAATACGCCTGGATCATGTCGGGAATGCGCCGGTCCCACAACAGATGTCTCCTATCCTCAATGCGTTGAAGGCACTCTGACAAAATGGGGGAGATTATTTGTCCAATTGGCTTTTCCCAGTCCGCCTGGACATGTGAGCGTACAGTCGCGTAACGGAGTGCCCGCAATTCCTCTCCAGATTCAACGAATCCTCCAAGGAAAAGTTCTGGGCGATAGACATCCGTGTAGTCGAAAGAATTGAGGTAGGGCGGCGAGGTGACGCAGAGTTTGAAGTCCGCATCCAGGTCGTCTACCAATACGTGTCGAGAATCGGCCTCCACAATTTCGCCAACGCCAGGAAAAGACCGCATGGCCCCAAGGTCAGCCCTGATGGCAGCGGCGCTATCAGCAAACGAGTCCTTTAGAGACTCTCCATCATACTCTTTGAGTCTCCAATGCCGCTTGTACCGCAGACACTTTCCGTCGCGAGACGCGTTGCAGTTATGCATTGCGGCATTGATCAACGCCAGACGGATCAAGTCTCGGACCGGAGGTGAGAGGCGCGTGGTACCTAGCCAACCAGACTCGAATGATCGGATCACCGGCGTATTAAATAGCCACTTTGACCTGCCCGAATGGCTCGTGAACGTGGAGTAGCCCTCGAGGGGGGATTCCACTTCATGCTTGAGTGCTGTTAGCACCCTGCGTACAGCGGCCGCATAGGTCTTCGGGGAGGGTGTAAGCAACTTGCACCTCGCAATGAAGGCGAAAAACGGATTCACTTCGTAGGCAATTGCACGGTGGCCATTCGATGCGGCCGTCAAAGGCACAGTTCCGCTTCCGGCAAAAGGATCGACAATGAGGTCGGCCGAGCTGCATCCACTGTCACGAAGAGCCGCTTGAACGATTCTCGGAGAGAATGCCTCCTTAAACGGGTACCAGCGGTGGCGAGGCAGGGTCGAGTTATCTACCGAATTAGATAACCCCGCTCCACGCAGGGGCGAATCATGATTGAGCGGATCAGACTGCATTCAGCTTCGGACGCATATAGAACCGGAGAGGGGGGTCGAAATCCTCACGCATTGAATGGTATTCGGGGTCGTAGTCGACCTCGCGTGCTTCATATTTGAGAAGTTCCTCGTCAGTTGCGGCCTCGACGTTAGGGTTTGCGCGCCGACCATCGTAGACGACGAGGTAGCCTCGAACCACCTGATCGGCGACGTGGGGCTTGTTCTCATCTAAGTAGTTTGCGAGCTGCTTGGCTCCGTCTTTCGCACGGCTCGCATAGAACATCTTGGCATTGCTGCCGTCTGGCTTGCGCGAGTGCCCTAGCCACTTGATCTCAATCAATGCCTGGCGTTTAATGACAGCCCATGTAACCTTGATGTCTACGGGATGGCTCTCATCGACATTCTGCTCGGGGCGGACCTCCGCATCGAGCATGACTCCGCGAAGGAACTGTTCAAGGGAGCGTCGCATCGTGACCTCAGGCTTCTGCTTGAAATACCGACGCTGATCGTCCGACCAGACCATGGCGAGAAGGGCACACTTTGTATATCGACAGAAATGCAGGTCGTAATGCTCCAATGCCTCGCGTAGTTCGCTAAACGCCGGCGCCGCAAACACGCTAACGCACGCGAATGTTTTGGGGACTTCAAATCTATGGCCTTGAATTCGAAATACGTCTACACCGGCCTCGAAGGCATAGACTAGGGCGGATTTGCAGGCCTCCGACAGCGCCTCGGGAGTAGGCGAGTCAAAGAGGAGGAAAGAGCCATCCGGCTGACGTAATACACAGCAGCCTGCGTTCATCGCGTCAGCAAGTCGCGAAACGGTGTTGAAAGCGCGCCCGGAACCGCCGAGAGTGTCAGCGATTCCGGGCGAATGACATGCCTGGAGAGGGATAAGTAGCACCCAGCTTCCCAGGCCCGTTGGTGGCTCAAAATGGTCGTACACCCTGACGCAGTTTTCAATAGCCAATCGCAGCGCTCGCTCAGCCTCGGGACCGACCTCCGCCACCTTCGTCGCGTAGTGACACGCGACGAAGTCCCGCATCCGCGGTAGGTCAACCTTCGGCATCTTGATCCCCCGTTTCAAGTGCGGCAACGTGGTCAAAGTAGGCAAGCCACAGCACAGCAGGAACCATCAACTCCGACGGCTGGAACTGAATTCCCTGTCGCAGTTCATCGAACTGACGGTACAGCTGACCAATTCCTGGTTCTTGGAATAGCATTCGAGATGAACCAAGGCGGTTCAAGGGCCGTAGCTGAGGATCGTGCAGCAATGCGTTACGCGCAATCCCAGCCGGTTGGGTGAGCACCGCCGAGCAAGCCCCACTCAAGAAAGGCTCACGCTTACTGAAACTCCGTAGTTTGGCCAGAGAACTCAACTCTGCGCGCGCTGCCTCTGTGGGGGTCAGCTCTCCGTGCTCGCCCTGAGAAATACACCCCAGTGATTGAAGGCGATCAATTGCATCCTCCAGCGCTGCAGAGAAGGGCCGGCCTTCAGCCATTGCAAGCTGATATCCCCACATTGAAATAGGGTTTCCGTCATAGAGTGATAACAGACAAGCAAGATACGCAACTACGTGTACATCGCCAAAACCCGGCGGAGGCTGTGTATCCCCCAAGGATGACACCACGTACAACGAGTCGTAGTAGGCCAGAGGTGACAACACCGCTCAGGCTCCAGCCCGCTGAAACGCGGCATCGATATCTGCGTATGCCTGCTCAAAGAGCGCCTCTTCGTCCAGTTGAACGTCCGACAACTCAGCCCAGTCCATCATTCGGACGAAGTCCATTTGATCGCCACCACACCGTTCAGCAAGGCGGATGAGTAGGCGTGAGCTGTTGACGTTGGCCGTCATGATCAGCTGGTTTTTCATCTCGACAAATCGAGCAAACATCTCTCCGGCACGAGCTTCATACGCTATATCGAGTGATCCTTCCGGGGTATCCACGAATAGGGTCGCTGGCACAGCATCTCCCGTGACGTGCGAAGCAATGGCCATTCTCAAGGCAATGTCGACGAAGTACTTCTGACTCTCGGACAACGAGAAGTGCTCTCTGCGCTTCTCTCCCCGCACTTCCAGAACGAGTCCTACACCTGTCCTGCGGGTCTGGAGCTCGACATCCAGATCCAAACCGAGGAAAAGCCTCGCAAGTTCCCGGAATGCCGGCACGAAGTCTTCTTCAGCCTCGGAGTATTGGCTCTCCAACCCCTGGCGAAGTTTTTTCAGCGTTTTCTTTGCCGTGTCACGACGTTTTCGCTGGTCCACCTTTTCTCTGAGAAGGTCCTGCCGTTGTTTTTCGTATATATCCAAAACCGCATCAATCTCGGTTGAGTTTGACCCGCTCCCTCCAATATCCCGCAACTCCGGAGAAGCTGACTCGATCTTGGTGATTTGAACGCTGATTGCCTCGAGATCGTCAGTAGCGGCGTCGAGCTCAACACGCTCACGGTCAATCCGCTTCATTGAGGACTGAAGTACCTCGCGAAGCTGCTCGAGTTCGGCATCGATTCTCTCGAGTGCTTCGACGCTGTCGGAGTGGTGAAGTTCCTGTTCTTGAGGGCTGCCGCAGAGAGGGCACTCCGTTCTCTTGCGTGCTTCCTCAATGCGCCCAACAACCCCTTCTGAATCGTCGCCGCAGAACGTGCAGCGGCCACGATTAGCGGAGAGTACAAAGACTGGGTGGCCAACCCACGGGTTTACTGTGTTGATTCTATCAGAAAATGCCTGTTTGAACCTGTGCTGTGCGTTGGCGAGTTTTGCTGACGATCGACTGACTTGGAGTTCAGCGTCGTTCACCGCGGCTGCTCGCTTCTCAACTGTTGCAACGGCTTCGTCGCGCTCCTGCGTGAGACGAATATACTCGATTGCATCTGCGTCCTTATCCGCCTCCTTTAGCTGCTCACGCCTCTGCTTAATATCTTTGATCTTCTTAGCAACCTCCGTAGCTTGCCAGTTGGCGTTGCGCGCGCGCGAATCAGCCCTTTCAATCTCGCGTCCGAGATTGTCCGCGCTCTGCGCTGCCTGAAAGTCCACACCGAACGCCAAGTGTAGTGCTTGTTCAAGGATCTTCTCATCCCAGAACAGCAGGTGATGCCGTTCGTCGAAGGTCATTACGTGGTGATGAAGAAACGCGTACTGCTGGAAGCGGCTGACTCCCACGTCGGCAGCCAGGTGCTTGCGATAGAGCTCGTCGCGTTCGGTGTCTGATGAATCGGTGGGCTCAACAACCTCGCCCGGCCTATCGATCCGAAGCATTCGGAGTGCGTTCGCATCGAACAGACCGCGATTTATCTGATATTGGGCATCTCCAATCTTGAACCGCAGCTCCACCGCTGCTTGGGACCGATCCTTCTCGCGAATACGGCCAGTGAAATACTGTTGGGCGAACTTCAGGCAGTCCTTGTAGTACTCATCAACCGATGTGAACTTGCGCTGTGGTTCGGGGATGATTCCTGTGAGGGCGTACGAAACAGCCGCCAACACGGTGGACTTCCCAATCCCATTGGCGCCGGCGAGACAGAAGACGCCTGAGTTGACCGCCAGAGAGATACGACGCTGACTATGAAAGAGCGAGAACCCCTCGAGCGTTAATTGCTGGAGGTGGGGAAGATGAATTTTGACTGACATTGGAATCCTCAATGGCGGAGAATAGCGCACCGGGCGTCTGGAATCCAACGATCTTCGCGTTGATTTCTGTAACCAGAACAGGCATGTTGCGCGCGATAACGTACCTAAACATGCGTAATATCCCCATTTTGTTGCAGTCAATGCCTTGTATTTCCGCAACACGTCGTGCGAAGATACCGCCGTGTTGCGCTTGATAGGATGATGCGACTGGGGCACGTTGTCAGCGCTCGCGATGGTCTCGTTTCCCGGGTTAGTTGATCTAGGAAAGAGATCGTTGTCCGCTGAATTCGTGGCGGCGGGAACTCTGCCGACAAAACGGACTGCACACAGGATTCTGGGCACATCCGGCAGCCCGGCTGTCGTGTGGGTGTCACGTTGTGGATTGTACTACTACTACTGCTGTTGCAAGTCGAAGTAGTCGTAGGTGAGCGTCACCGACTCGATGACGTTCTCGTCGGACTCGTTGTCCCAGTCGCCGGCCACGAACTTGACCGGCCAGGCCTGGAAGACGGACCAGCGGCGCAGGGTGCCCCCGTCGCGGTCCTGCTGCACCACGTCCAGGTTGCGCTTGTAGAGCGGGTCGGTGAGGCCGAGCCCGCTGGCCGTGCCGGCGACGTCCTCGAACCAGTCGAAGAGGTCCCGGTCCCGGGTGGCGCCGCGCTCCAGGGTGATGTCGGAGAAGCTGAGCCGGCCGGGGCTCTTGTTGGGGATCAGGGAGCCGCCCTCGAAGTACTGGACGTTGGCGACCTCCACCGCCAGCTCGGAGCACTTTTGGAAGCCGGCCGACTGCAGGTCGTCGACCTCAACGAGGTATGCGAACTTTTTGTGGAAGCTCCTGGGGTTACCGACGACGGTCATGGCTCGCTCCTCACACGCCGGCCAGCGCTGCCTCTAAGGCGCGGGTGTC
>JBDRTC010000209.1:0-12144 GCA_043824335.1 Planctomycetota bacterium
GCAAAAAGGGGGTCGGGTGGGTCGCCCAACGCGAGACCCACGCGCCAATGACGGACGAAATGCTGGTTTTCCAAAACTCCTTGGACCGTTTTGGGAGGTTTCTCGACGTAAGTCGTTTGCTGTTGGTTGACCGTTTGTAACCGCCACGATTCATGATACACTCAGAATCGTGCCGTTCCGGTAGATTGCCCGGCATGAGCCGGGCCTTCAAAGGCTCCCTGTGCCGAAATCGTTTTTCGCGAGGAGACGGACATGTCGGGTTGTCGTCGCGGGCTGGTTGCGGGCGTGTTGTGCGTGCTTTTCGGCGGGATCTTGTTTCCCGTCGCGACGGCCGGGGAGCCGCAAGTTCCACCGGAGGCGACGACGCCCGAGGCAAAACAGCTGCGGGCCGATCTGCTGGCAGGGAATCTGGGATTCCAGGATCTTCTGGTCGTCAAACATCATCCGCTCGACGTATCGCACGTCTATGTTTACCATTCCGAACGGTTTCGCCGCGGAGGAGGGCTGTACGTCTTTCGTCCCGACACCGACGGCGGGCGACTGCGTTGTCTGGTCGATTCATCGGACGGGATGATCATCCACGCGGATCTGTCGCACGACGGCCGGGAGGTCGTGTTCGCCTGGAAACGGGGCGGTCGCGAGATGGCCGATCCGTTCACCATGACCACTGAACTGGATCGATCGGTCAGCAAGAACAATTATCAGATTTACCGGGTCAACATCGACGGGTCGGGGCTCGCGCAGTTGACCGACGGCCCGCACAACAATCTGGACCCCTGCTGGCTGCCGGACGGGGGCATCGCGTTTACGTCGGACCGGAAACCGGCGTTCGCCTACTGCTGGGTCGTGACGTCGCCGGTGTTGTATCGGATGGATCGCGACGGGAAGAACCAGCGCCGTTTGTCGGCGAACTACCTGATGGATTTCTCCCCTTCCGTACTGACCGACGGACGGATCGTTTATTCGCGGTGGGAATACGTCGACCGGCCGGCCTGCCCGATCCAAAGCTTGTGGGCGATCAATCCCGACGGGACGGCGTTGTCGGGGTTCTACGGCAATCGCGTGATCACTCCGGGGACCTTCATGCACGCCCGGGCGATTCCGGGAACGCCTGCGATCCTGGCGACGGCAACGAACCACAACGGTCCGTGTCGCGGGGCGATCGTGCGGATCGACCCGTCCCGTGGAGCCAATGCTCCGGAGTCGGTGACGAATCTGACGCCGGAACTCGACTACTGCACGCACGAGTGGGGCGGCGGTGGAGCGTTCGGCAACGGGATGCTGAACAATCCCGAGGCGCGTGCGAAGATGCTGTACGAAAAACCGTTCCCCGTGGACGATTCACGCTTCTTCGTTTCCAAGGCGGGCTCTGTTCAGCTACGGGACTGCGCCGGCAATGCGGTGACGCTGCTGGAATCGGACGATGCGATGGGCTTCTACAACGTGATTCCGATTCGTGCGGTGACGCCTCCGCCGATTCGCAACGGCCTGACGATGGACCAATCCGTGCTGCTGCCCGAGGACGGCAGTGTTTCGGGAAGCTGGGCGACGGTGTTCGTGCAGGACGTGTACCAAGGGCTTCAACCGCACGTTCGCCGCGGCGAGGTGAAACGGATCGCGGTGGTGCAGGAGATGGAAAAGGGGACGCATTCGCCGATCCAGAACTATCCGCCCGAAGGGGACCGCCAAATGCGGATCATCGCCTGTTTCGGATGGCAGTTCCCGCTGGTATCCTGCGGGGCGACGTATGCGGCGAAGAAGGTGTGGGGTTACGCCGACGTGAACGAAGACGGTTCGGCGGCCTTCCTGGTGCCGTCGGAGGTGCCGATCTATTTCCTCGCCCTGGATGCGGAAGGCCGCGCCGTGCAGCGGATGCGGTCGTTCACGCATTTCATGCCGGGCGAGGTGCAGGCGTGTGTCGGCTGCCATGCGGACCGGAGCGGCGTGGCGCCCGATGCGCTGCATCGTCTGGTCAATCGCGAGACGGCCCGGCCGCTGACGCCGCCGGAGTGGGGCGTGAAGGGGTTCAGTTACAGTGAGATCGTGCAGCCGGTGCTGGATCGACATTGCGTGTCGTGTCACAACGAACGGGAACAGCCCGGCGGGGTGGATCTGTCGGGCGACAAAACGGATTTCTTCAACGTGTCGTACGACGTCCTGACCCGAACCGGGACGCTGGGGGCCCGGAACTGGGAACGGCATAACACCATCTCCGGCCCGGCAGGGGACGAAGAGCGGGGAATGAGCCCCTGGGTTTCGTGGATCTGGACGATCAACGGGGCCGGACACAATGTCCTGCAGGTAACGCCACGGACCTGGGGCAGTCCGGCCAGCCGGCTGGCGGAACTCGTCGAAACGGGACACCCGGATGAAGACGGCAAGGCCCAAGTCAGCCTGTCGTGGGACGAACGGCAGCGAATCTATCGCTGGATCGACCTGAACGTTCCTTACTACGGGACCTCGTCGTCGAACCACAAACAGCGGATGGGCAGCCGGCGGATGTATCCCTCGGAACTGGATCGGGTGCTGGCAGGCGTCTGTGCGAAACGTTGTGCGGAATGTCATCAGCAGGTGCCGCGAACGTTCTACACGCGGATGCTCAAACCGGAAAACAACCGGTTCCTGCTGGCGCCGCTGGCCGAGTCGGCCGGTGGAACGCAACAGTGCGGCCAGGCCGTGTTCGCCTCGACCGACGATCCCGATTATCAGCGGATCCTGAAGACGTTCGAGGCACTAAAGAACCTGCTGGCACAGCGTCCGCGGGCGGATATGCCGGGATTCTGACCGGAATCCGAGAGATGAAAGCCTATCACAGATTATCTCGTGGCGGTCAGCTGCTCGAGACTTGCCTGGCCGCTCAAACCGACTATGCTGGTCAACCATGAGGAGCCTGACTGTTATTGGCAGCATTGACGCAACGAAGCGACGAGGGTTCGATCCATGTGCGACCGTGAACGATTCGAAAAACGCGTAAACAAGAGCACGGCGTTGGGGCGGCGGGCCTGGCTCAAGTCGGCCGCGGGCCTGGCGGTCGGCGCGATGGCCGGGCCGGCGATGGCCACGCATCTTAGGACCAAGGCCCGCAAGAACTTCCGGCACGGGATCAGCTCCACCGTCTACGGCCATCTCCCCCTGGCTGAGGCCGCCGCGCGGATCAAGGCTGACGGCTTCCGGTCGGTGCTGACGAATTATCGCTTCGCCGACGTGCAATTCGATCCTCTAAAACCAGACTGGGCAGCCGCCAAGAAGATCGTCGACACGCTCCAGAAGCACGAAATCGCGGTCGGGGCCATCTTCGGCTACTACAACGTGATTGATCCCGTTCCCCAGCGGCGAGAACAGGGCGAAGCGCGGATGGAGTTCTTCCTCACTCACTGGAAGCGGCTGGGCTGTCCCATCGTGTCAACCGAGACGGGTACGTTCAATGCCGAGTCGGAGTGGCTCGACGCGCCGGAGAACCAAACCGAGCAAGGCTACCAGAAGTGCCGCGCGGCCTTCGAGCGCTGGGCCCGGCTCGCGGAGAAGACAGGAGCCGTGCTCACGATCGAAGTGTACTGGCGGAATGTTATCGGATCGATCGAGCGCGCCGAACGTTTGCTTCAGGAAGTTGACTCCCCGGCCCTGAAACTGGTGATGGACCCGGCCAACTACTTCCGCGAAGAGGACCTCCCGCGGATGAAGCCGATGCTCCAAGAAGTGTTCGGGCGGCTGGGTCCGCAGATCGCCCTGGCCCACGCCAAGGACGTCAAGAGCGCGCCGGACGGCCTCCAGCACCCCGCGGCGGGCCTGGGCCAGCTCGATTATCCCCTCTACCTGCGTCTGCTGGCCGAGTTGGACCGCCCCATTGACGTGATCTTCGAACACGTGAAGATCGACGACGTGCCTCGTGCCCGGGATTTCGTGCTCGGCCACATCGACAAGCTGCCTTGACGTGAGTGGCATGGAGAATCCGTCTGAAGAGGTCGATCGATATGCCAAGCCGGGGCTATCGGGCTAGTCGCTTCTTCAAAGCTCGGATCGCGCCGGAAGTCCGGATGAGTTGCATGCGCCCCGTGATGCCTGCCGTAGTAGGTCCCGTAGAACTGATAGTTGGTGTCCACCCAGCGGACAATCTTCAGCAACTCGCCTTCCGACAACAACCGATAGTGCGGATCCTGACCGTCCGTCGTACGAAGCGCCGACACCGGGCCGCTTGTGTGTGAGCCCAGGCTCTTGGGCGGCAGATAATCGCCGTTGAGATTGGCATGATCGGCCCCGGTATAGTGTACGAATTCGGCAATCAGCGGGCCTGGAAGAAGACGTTACGGTCGGCGATTGACAGCTGTTCAAGCCCCGGCCCGTGGGGGAAAACCTGGCCGAATGTTTCGCTGATTCTATCTCACATTGCAGTGATTACAAACGATTTCCGCGTGAATGTGTGCAACTTATGGCCTCTCAGCCCTTCCTCTTCTGGGCAGCTTCTTGAACGAGCCGTGGTATAATCTAGCGCTCTTCCGCCGATTCGGGGTAGAAGGAGTCAATTCGAGACCATGATGACCCGCAAAGAACGCTTTCTTACGGCGGTGCGCGGCAAGCAACCGGATCGCGTGCCGATGTTCGACTTTTTGTTCCAGCAGCCGATGTATGAGGCGTTGATTGGGCATCAGCCGGGCGTCTACAACACTCGGGACGCCGTAGCTTGTGCTTTGGCATTGCAGCACGATGCGGTCTGGCTGCCCTTTGGCGGGTTCAACGGGTTTCAGCCCGAGTTTCTGGACGAGAACACCTATGCCCGACGCTGTGTCGCGGCCGGACTGGTCGCTCTATCGAGTTGAGCAATGAATACGCCGGAGCCGGTACTGTCACTGGCCCCTGCGCACCGTCTCCAATGCGCACGTTTCCTGCCCGCTACAGAAATGAAGTAAGTCCTTATCGACAAGGACGGACCGTATTTTGGATGGCACCAGGGCTCTTTCACAAGGAGATCTCGACTTGCGACACCTCGCATACCATATGCTCTTCTGCGCGCTGGGGCTGTTGGCCGCTTCGCGCGGGCTCCAAGCCGCCGAGATCGGCCAACTGCAGCCACTCCCTGCGACGGGATCCGCCGCATCAACGGATTGGCTCATCGACAGCTCGCCCTACAAGGCCAGGGTGTACCGCACGGAACGTTCCGACGAAATCGTCTTGGACAACGGTCTCCTGCGGCGGACGTTCCGCATCGCGCCGAACGGCGCCACGGTCGGCTTGGACAACCTCATGACCGGCCAGGCGATCCTTCGCGGCGTCAAGCCCGAAGCGCTTGTCACCATCAATGGCGTACGCTACGAGATCGGCGGTCTGACCGGTCAGCCGAACTACGCGTACCTCCTGCCCGAGTGGCTGGCACAGATGAAAGCTGTTGCCGACGCGTTTCAGTTTGTCGGCTTCCACGTGGGAAGGCCCGCCGAACGATTCGCGTGGAAACGAGTGCGACGCCACGCGCCCGACGCGACATGGCCGCCTCACGGCGCTTACCTCCGCATGGACTACGCTGCGCCCCTGACATCGGCGTTGGGGCCTGACGGTCCGCAATTAAGCGGCGAAGGCCGGGAGCGCCTGATCGCCGACGACTTCAAGACGCTCGACGCAGCATGGACCCTGCACGTCTCCGACAGCCACCAACGCAGTGCGTTCGTGAATGAAGGAAAGGTGGGCGAGATCTACACGCCAGCGAACACCGCGGTCTACGTCGAGCGCAATCTCCCGAAAGGAACGCGGCTGGTCGAAACGACGATCGACGTCGGCACCGACCGCAGTGCGAGTTGGGGACCGGGCCTGGCGCTGGTGTTCAACTCGGGCGTCGTCAAGTTCTACATCCGGCCGGGTGGCGACGCCGACTCCGAGAAACCGCACCTCGGCGCGTTTGACGGGCACGGCGAACATCTTCGCCTGGACAACGCACGGCCTCTGGACGCCAGCCGGCCGTGGTCGCTGCGAATGCGGCTGGAAGAAAGCGCGTTGCTCCTGGAGGCCAGACCGATTGATGGATTGTGGCGTACGGTTCACACGCTCGATGCGGCGGGTCTGGGGGAGCCGTCGACCGTGCGACTCGGAAAACTCGATCGCACCGGGGGCGGCAGTGATTTCGATGGCGAGAAAGGTGATCTGGTCCGGTTGCGTGTGATGAACTTCGCTGCATACGGCGAAATGAGCAAAGAGGCTTTGGTTCTTCGGGCGGCGAAGATCGCCCGGGCAGAAAGAATCCGCGTATCGGTGCACTACGAACTGTACGACGGCGTCCCCGTCATGAGCAAGTGGGTCACGGTGCACAACCCCACCGACGAAACAATCACCGTCGACCGATTCACGAGCGAGATGTTGGCCGTCGTCGAGGACAGCAACTGGGTCGAGAAACGCGAGGGCGTTCCCTTGCCGCGGCCGCGGTCGCTGCATGTCGAGACCGACATGGCCTTCGGCGGGTTCCAGCCGGCCAACGCCAACCGCCACGCGGTGCATTGGCGGCGCGATCCGCAATTCCACACGCAGGTCAATTACCTTCGCGAAACCCCCTGCCTGTTGGTGGTGGAGCCAACTTACGGCCCCGCACAGGACGTCGAGCCGGGCGGAGCGTTCGAGTCGTTTCGGGTCTTCGAACTGATCTACGACGCCACCGATCGTGAGCGCCGAGGCCTCTCCCTGCGAAGAATGTACCGCACCATTGCCCCCTGGGTGACCGAGAACCCGCTGATGATGCACATGCGGACGGCCGACCCCGCGGCCGTCCGCAGTGCCATCGATCAGTGCGCCGAGGTGGGGTTCGAAATGCTGATCCTGTCTTTCGGCAGCGGGTTCAACATCGAGAACGACAGCCCCGAATACCTCGAGTTGTGTAGAGGTCTGGCCGATTACGCCCGACAGCGGGGCATCGAGATCGGCGGCTACTCGCTGCTGGCGTCCCGAAGCGTCGGCGGCGGCAACGATGTCGTCTCACCACCCGACATGACGCCAACCTTCGGCAACTGCCCCGCGCTGACGTCCGAATGGGGCCAGGAGTATTTCCGCAAACTCCACGAGTTTTTCGGCAAGACCGGCTTCACGCTGCTCGAACACGACGGTTCCTATCCGGGAGACTTGGACGTTACGGTACGACCGCCGTTGCAGAAGGGACTCCACGACTCGCAGTGGGTCCAATGGCGCATCATCAGTGATTTTTACAAATGGTGCCGCGCCGGTGGCATCTACCTGAACGTGCCCGACTACTACTACCTGGCCGGATCGAACAAATGCGGTATGGGATACCGGGAAACCAATTGGTCCTTGCCGCGCGCCCAACAGGTGATCCACACGCGCCAGAACATCTACGACGGCACTTGGTCCAAAACGCCCAGCATGGGGTGGATGTTCGTGCCGTTGACACCGTATCACGGCGGCGGGGCGGCCGCGACGATCGAACCGCTCGATCAGCACCGCGACCACTACGAACGCATGCTCGCCGGAAATCTGGCCATGGGCGTGCAGGCCTGCTACCGAGGCCCGCGCCTCTATGACACCGACCGCACCCAGGCGCTGGTCAAGAAATGGGTCGACTGGTTCAAGGAGCACCGCGACATCCTGGAGAGTGACGTCGTCCACGGCCGTCGCGCCGATGGACGCGACCTGGACTGGATGCTCCACGTCAACCCGACGCTCGAGCACAAGGGGATGCTGGTCGTGTTCAACCCGCTCAACGAGCCGGTCAAGAAAACGATCCGCGTTAATCTCTATTACACCGGACTGACCGACAAAGCCGAGATCCGAGACCGGGCAGGGGCGGTAAGCACCCACCAATTCAACCGTGACTTCTCGGTCGAGATCCCCGTCGAAATCGGCCCCGAAGGTTTCACCTGGTTCGTGATGGAGTGAACACCATCCGGCAAGACGGCAACCGGCGACGAGGGACTTTCGACTGACCGGCAGAAGAACGGGCGCTTCGGACTGCACGCTTCTTACGAGGACCGTTTCCGCCCCAAGACTTTCGCCTTCCCGGCCGGCGTGTGTCACCGGTCACCGTTCAGGACAACCAGGGGTAGCACGCCTTGGTTCATCCAGGGCTTGCGCACCCTCACGTCCATCCCGAACACGTCGCACGACAACAGTGCCCGGGTCGCGACTCCAGACAGACTTCCAGCCTTTGCTCAACTCCTCCTCGCACCCACCGTTCGCACCCCGGTATGGCTCAGTAGCGTCGCAGCAGTTCCAGCATTTTGCGATCCAGCTTGTGTCCGTGGAAATCCTCATACTCGACATCTTCGCGCCCGCTGTCCAGGATTCCGAAGGAGCCGCGGAAATTCCACAAGGCCCACCCCCAGCCGGCCTGCTCCCAATTTGCGAGGCTGTCCTCAAGCCAGCGGAGGGCCACGTCGTGGGGCGTCTTGTTGTAGCTGCCGAACTCCCCGACGATCACGCCGATGCCGGCCTGCTCCGCTTCCTGCCACGGGACGATCAACCGAACGAAGTTGAATCCCAGCTCATGGATCCACTGAAAATCGGATTCCAGGAAGGGGCCGTTGCTCCAGTCGCGGTGAAACTTTTCCGTGAGGTTGAAGCCTCGCCAGCGAGGCAACCTGTCGGGCGTTGCCGCCGGCAGCGGGGCAGGAGGATCGGCGCGGCATGGGATCGGCCCCTCGATCGACCACATGGAAACCAACAGAACGGACAGGCATACAGTCATCGAGTATGGCGTGAGACGTCTCGGGACATCGTTGAAAGCGTGCGTTTTCATAGCGTCCTTCCTGCTCGCCGTGGTTGTCTATTCCGGATTCACTCGCGGTAGTGCCTCAATCGGCAGCACGATCACGTTGTCGAACCAGGCGCCGCCGTCGTTGGCTTGCAGCCCGATGCGGCCCGATGCGGATGACCGGTTCTGTCACGTCCGTATGATCGATTCGCAACCGGCCGTCATCATCATGTGTGTTCGTCAAGTTACGGGCCGACCACCTGCCAGTTTTCGGGTACGTTTGCCTCGGGGGCTCTGGAGTTCGGGATCTTGTAATAGTAGACGATGCTTTCGGTGTCGTCAGCACGGGCATTCGACGTAATTGAGTGAATCCCCAGCTTCGGATCTTCCCTGGACTGAAGAATCCGTTATCCTGAAGCAACGCGCCGGTTTTCCCAAATGACGTAAGTCCTTGCAGGACAAGGCGGACGGACTTTTTCTTGGTAGCGACAACTACACCGGAGTCGTGAGAGTTCAGGAGCCGGAAGTCCCACGACTTCCGCTACGACAAGTTGGTAGGTTATTCTCTGCAAGTTGCCCCGCCTCGGAGTCCCACCATGAAAAAGACGATTCTCACGCTGTTTTGCGGCCTGTTTCTGACAGCATCCATCCACGCCGGTGAATCGTGTCAGGCCACGGTCGATGTCGTCAAGCCCCGGGTGCCGGACAGACTCTGCCGCGTGACGCTCAACCAGCAGGAACTCGGCGGAGAAATCGATCGCCGCATCCAGAACCTGATTCATCAGAACTACATGGTGATCGATCTGGACGGCAAGTGGCTCAATCACTTTCGCAGCCGCACGGACCGCGGCGGCCGGGGGTACGTCTATTACGGCATTGGCAAGGTGTTCGACGCCGGCAGCCTGTTCGCCGCCTACACGGGTGACCCAAAAGTCGCCGCACGCACGCAGTACATCATCGACGAACTGGTGAAGTCCCGCGACGCCGACGGGTACCTCGGGTTCTGGAACGTCGAGCCGGAAAACCGGCAAAACCACATCAACTGGATTCTCCACGAGCAGGAATACATCAACCTGGCGTTCGTTCGGAATTATCGCTCGACGGGCAATCCCCAATCGCTGGCCCACGCGAAAATCATGGGAGATTACATCCTCAAGACGTTTCCCACGCCGCAGAATCCATGCTACGACGCGGGCGACATCTGCACGGCGGGCCTGCCGGAAGGGATGCTGGAACTGTACCGCGTGACGGGCGACGAGCGTTACTTCGACTTCGCCGCCGACGTGCCGCACGGGAATGAGCACGGCGAGGTCCAACTCGCGTCGCTCAGAACGTGGGAGCAGGATTTCAGTCGCCGCCCCCGCCACGTGTACGTCATGCTCGCACGCTGCTACGCCCAGACCGAATTGTACCGCCTCACCGGTGAGGAACATCTCCTGAATATGAGCCAACTCATGCGCAACGAGTTGCTCAAGAAGGGCGAGGGCGGCATGCTGGTCACCGGCTCGTGCTCCGACGGCGAACAATTCACCTACAACCAGAACGGACGCGGCGCCATCGGCGAATCGTGCGTCACAGCCTACGTTCTGCGATGGATCGACAGCCTCATGCGGTTGGAAGGCGACATGCGATACGGCGATTTGCTCGAACGTACCATCTACAACGCCCTGCTGGCGGCCAACTCGCCCGACGGACGCTGGATCCGCTACTTCACCCCGTTCACCGGCGACCGCCAGTACGACACCCGCGACTTCTTCTGCTGCTGCGGGAATTATCGCCGGGCCGTGGCGGAGCTGCCGCAGAAGGTCTATTACCGCACCCCGGAAGACGGAATCGCGTTGAATCTCTTCACCAACTCGAAAAAGGCGTTCGACGTAAAAGGGCAGACCGTTACGATTCTGCAGGAAACCGCCTACCCGAACGATGGTGACGTAAAACTGACGTTCTCGGCCAAGAACCCGTTGGCGTTCGCGTTTCAATTCCGCACGCCGCGCTGGTGCGAGAGAATCACGCTGCGGGTGAACGACGAAGCCCCGGTGGCGATCGACCCGCTGGGACAGAAACTTGGGTGTTACGTGCTGAATCGGACCTGGAAGGACGGCGACGTCGTAAAAATCTCGATGCCAATGGCGTGGCGACTGCTGCGAGGTCGAGCGGTACAGGATGGCCGCGTGGTGCTTTTGCATGGCCCGATTGTGTATTGTATCGGCAAAGATCAGAACGCCGAAACGCTCGTGAAGTGCCCCGAACCGCGGAATCTCGTCATCGATCCGGCTTCCATCGCCGAACCGGTAAGAGATGGTTCCATTCGTCCGAACGGTTTGAAAGTCGTCGCCAAAGCGTGGCTGAATCAGGACTGCACCGGCGAAAAAGTCGACGTCACCCTGACCGAGTTCATCGACCCCAGCGGCCAGGACGTGTATTTCCGGGTGCCGAACCTTGCGGACACGTCGCCGGTGCGGCTGACGGATGACGAAATCGTGACCTGGCCGAACGAGTTCGTCAACGCACACGTGCTGAAGGCGTTTTACGGCCCGAAGGCGTCGGGCGATCTCGAAGCAGTGTTCGAAATCCGGGGGGATGTCGTCGCGGATTTGGCCGCGGATTACGTCAACCCCGGCGGCAAGACCGGCGTGAAGGCGGAATTCCCCGACGCCACGGGCGGAAGTTGGGCGTTTTACAACTGCAAGAACGGCGGGCTGCTCTCCACCGTGGCGGCCGGCGATGTGAAGCCGCTCGGCTCGCAATTCAAGGCGTTCGGCTCTCCGCTCGGTTACGCCTACGGGCTGGAAAATCAGGGCGATGAGCTCGGCTTCGTGTCGAACTACGCCCCCAGCGACCGGCAGGAAGACGCCTGGCGGAATCACTACACCGAACAAATGTTCGATCAGGTGCTTTCCGCCGCCGAGCGGAACGATTTCCTTTACACGCACCCGATCTCCGACACGGCCTGCTACAACGTGTTCCGGTGGACGCCCTCTGCCGACGTGCAAAAGAAGGACGTCACGCTGTGCGGCACGCTGTTCTCGAATCTGGGTAACGGCGTCGAACTCCGCGTCATCCGCTGGAACGATGACACGCGGTACGATATCCTCGGCACATTCAACACCAAAGACCTCACGGTCGGCAAGTGCGGGACCGCCGAGTTCATCTTCCGGCTGCCGCCTGGTGAGGTTGGCCGGCATATTGATTTCGCCCTGCACAACGCCGGTTCCCATATCTGCGACGCGACCGCCTTGAGAATCCGGGCGTACACCAACGTGCGGCGGGCCGCCGCCCAAACCGACGTGACGGAAAAGGTGCAGGCGAAATTCCACAACCGCCTCGTCACGCCGCTTGGCCCGTACGCCGAACTGTTCGGCGAGGTGGCGCCCGGTGCGGAAAAGACGCTGAAAGTCAAACTCCACTACTGGCGGGAGGGCGTGGTGAAATACCTCGAATTCCCGCAGGACTCGGCCCTGGACTTG
>JBDRTC010000210.1:0-2485 GCA_043824335.1 Planctomycetota bacterium
AGGACGGCGACCGGGTCTACCTGGACCAGCGGCGACACGTTTCGCGGCTCAGCCCGAAGGCCCAGCACCTTCAGGATGTGCTGGCTGGGATCGCCAAAGCTGTCGGTGGCGATCACACGACCGACCTGTCGAGGCTGCTGCGACTCCCTGGGACGCTCAACAGGAAAGATCAGCGCAACGGTCGCGAGCCCGTGCCAACGGCTCTGGTCAAGTGCGACCCATTGTGCCGTTACCCGCTCGCCACATTTGAGTCCTTCGCATCGCCATCTCCAGAGACGGAGCGGGCAAAGCAAATCGCGGCCATGCCATTGCCCACGCCACGCAAGATCTCTGTTTCCAAGGTCGACAAGCTGGCAGAACTCATCGCGGCCAGCAGCATCGCGGCGGCCGGCAGCCGTTCCGAGGCCGACTTCGCCGTGTGCTGCTTCGCGATCCGCAACAGCATTGCCAAAGAGGAAGTCTGGGCGCAGGCGGAACAGGTCGGGAAGTTCGCTGAACAAGGCCGTCGCTACTTCGATCTCACGTGGGAGAACGCGGAATACGACGTCCGTGCAGCGACGTTCGACAAGCTGCAAGAACGCGCGGCGCCAAGAGGGCCGCAGGGGCTGGGGGGCGTGGAGGAAGCGTGCAGCGATGGCACTGGCGAACCGCACGGCGAAGCTGGAGAGGGCGGAGGTGCCGGCGGGCGCCCGACGATCAGGGTTGCTCCGCAGGCCATGCCCGTCGGAGACACCCTGCACCAAGTTACAGACCGGCTGCTCGCGGCTGGCAACTGCTTCACTCGTGCCGGGCAACTTGTGGTGATCAACGACGAAACGATCACGCCGATTCTGTCCTCACCCGAGCTGGCGGGTCTCCTCAACCAGCACGTCGAGTTCTACTTCGTCAATGACAAGGCGGGGGAGTACAAGCCGTTTCCGTCTGCGTATGGCAACACATGGTTGAATCATCACATCGAGCGTGGCCGCCTTCCGGTGGTCAAGCTCTTCACACGGAACCCCGTCTACACCGATGACTGGCGGCTCGTCGCGCCCGGTTTCGATCCGCAGTCGGGCATCTACTACGCAGGGCCCACCGTCGAGGCCCGTAACGGCACGGAGCACCTGGACACCATGCTTCAGGACTTCTGCTTCAAGACGCCGGCTGACCGAACCAACTACCTCGGCATGCTGCTGACCGCGATCCTGATGCCACGATTCCTTGGCTCGAAGCCCGCGGCGCTCTTCAACGGCAACCAGCCGGAACTGGGGAAATCCATCCTCGCGCAGATCATCGCGATACTGCGGGACGGCCGACCCGCCGAGACGGCCACCTACAACCCGAACGACGAGGAGTTTGAGAAGCGGTTGGGGGCCATCGTCCGTCGTGGCGTGACCACGATCATCATCGATAACGCCAAGGGGCGGGCCCGAAATCCACGGATCGAATCGGCCTGCCTCGAGCGGTCGATCACCGATCCCATCCTATCGTTCCGGCTGCTCGGCTACTCCCAAGAAATCCGTGCCGAGAACTCGCACATCTTCTGCATTACGGCCAATACGCCCGACGTGAGCCGCGACCTCGTGACCCGCAGCGCGGTCATCAATCTCTACTACGAAGGCAACCCGGAGCGGAGGACGTTCTCCATCGCCGACCCGGAAAGCTTTGCGCAGCAGCACCGACTCGAACTGTTGGGTGACTTGATCGGCATGGCGGAGCGCTGGAAAGCCGCCGGCATGCCGATGGCCAGCGTGCATTCGCGTTTCAATAAGCGGGGCTGGGGGAACGTCGTCGGCGGCATCCTCGCCGCCTGTGGCGAACCCGACTTCCTGAACAACGCCGAGGAGGCTGCTACGCAGCTGGACGAGACCCGCCGGGAGTTCACCGAACTGATCGGTGTGCTCGTGGAGCACCCTCAGGGCACCTGGACCGCTGCCGGGTTGGTCGGTCTTTGCGGTCACCACGGGCTGTTGACCCACGACCTGGGCGAAGGCTCGCCGCGTTCGTTGGCGACCAAGATGGGGACGTTGGCCGGGCGTTTCGTCACCGAACGATTCCCGCTTGCCGATGGCCGCCAGGCCGTGTTCCACAGGACGACTGACCGCAAAGGGAACATCTACCGCGTCGAAGTGCTCGACGAAGTGCCGAACCTTGAGGGCTTTGCCGAACCTCTGCCGAACCTCGATGAGCCGGCAGGTTCGGCACCTTAACCGATTGGGAGATAAGCAGATGCAACGACATGCCGAACCTTGCCGAACCTTGCAGGTAACTCCACACATGTACGCGCGCACGCGCATGCGCACACGCGAGTTTCGGTCGCCGGGAAATAGGTTCGGCAGGTTCGGCAGGTTCGGCGCCACCTCAGACTGAGATGGCGCCAGTTTGACGGACACTTCGAGTGCTTGGGTTTCTTGGATGAGGCAAGGTACACTGTTGGTTCAGAGTACCGGTGCCTCTTCTCTTCTGTTCCTGTTTGGTATCACCATCGTTCGATCCAGGGGACTTC
>JBDRTC010000211.1:0-4922 GCA_043824335.1 Planctomycetota bacterium
GCCCTTGAACAGGGCGTTGCGAATCACGATCCGGGCCATGAAGTCGGCGGCATGAGTAAACTTGTAGCGGGAGCAGACGTCGCCTGCGGCAAAGATCCGTGAATTGCTGGTCCGCAGCTTGTCGTCTACGTCGACACCGGCCTTCGTGTCGTACTCGACACCGGCGGCTTCGAGGTTCAGGCTTTCTACATTCGGCGCACGCCCCACGGCAACGAGCAGCTTGTCCACCGGCTCGTCGTAGGTCTTTCCGTGTGACTGGAGGTACAAGCGGATCTGCGCGCCGTCTTTGCGAACCTTCGTTTCCCGCCCACAGCACAGCAGACGCACGCCGTCACGCAAAAGGGAGTTCTTGACGATCTTGGCGGCCTCGGGGTCCTCGCGGGGCAAAATGCCGTGGGTAGCCTCAACGAGAAACACCTCGGAGCCGAGGCGGGCAAAGGTCTGGGCAAGCTCGCATCCAACGGGACCGGCGCCCACGATCCCGATCCGGCTGGGAAGCTCGGTCAGGGAAAATACGGTTTCGTTCGTCAGATATTCGACTTCGTCGAGCCCCGGAATAGGTGGTGCCGAGGCGCGGGCACCGGTGGCGATGACGGCTTTGCTGAATCGGAGGGTCCGGCCGGCGACTTCAGCTACGTCTGGCCCGGCAAATTGCCCTTCGCCGAGAAAGACGTCGATCCCGAGATCGCGGAACCGGGCGGCCGAATCGTGGCCGCTGATCCCGGCGCGAAGCTCCCGCATTCGCTCCATGGCAGCTCCGAAATCGACGGTCCATCCGTCGGGGACGTTCACGCCGAAGTGCGCCGCATCGCGCACGGACGCGGCGACGCGCCCCGTGCTGATGATGCCCTTCGACGGGACACATCCGTAATTGAGGCAATCGCCGCCCATCAGGTGCCGCTCGACCAGGGCGACCTTGGCTCCCAGCCCGGCCGCCCCCGCGGCAGCCACCAGACCGGCCGTGCCCGCACCGATCACCACCAGATTGTAGCGTCCGGCGGGCTCGGGGTTGGTCCAGTCGCCGGGATGGACGTTGTCGATCAGCGTCCGGTTGTGAATATCGTCAGGCAGGACTTCGACGGCGCCGGTCATTGGTTTCTCCAGTAGGGAACGCATCTCATTGAACTCCAACGGCATTGCCATTCAGGGGCGAAACGGCGTCTTGAGCACCGTCTTCCGCCGGTGCGCGATGCTCGGCCACGGCCTCATCAAGCGCCCGCCGCGCAACACGCGTGATGACGACCGTGGCAACAACGGTCATCACCAGCCCCACCACGAAGAAAACGGTCTGAGGTGTTCCGCCCTTAGGCGAGCCGGCCGCCACGTCGGTAAGACTCTTCAGCGCCGAGCCCACGTACACGTACATGACGGTGCCTGGCAGCATGCCGATCCAGGACGCCAAAACGTATTGCCAGAGCCGGACATTGGTCAGGCCAAAGGCGTAGTTTAGCAGGTTGAACGGAAAGATCGGGGAGAGCCGTGTGAGCAGTACAATCTTGAACCCTTGCTCGCCCACCGCCCGGTCGATGGCCTGGAACCGGGGATAGGAGGTGATCCGCCCTTCGATCCACCCGCGGAGCAATGTTCGCCCCACGAGAAACGCCGCGGTCGCCCCGAGCACGCTGCCTACGGACACCGCAATCGTTCCGCGAACGACGCCGAACAGAAAACCGGCTCCCAGCGTGAGAATCGAGCCGGGGACGAACAGCACGCAGGCCACCGCATAGGCAGCAGCCAGCAGCACGGGCCCCCAAGGGCCAACGGATTCGATACGCTCCAGGAATCCTGCCAGGTAGTCTTTCACAGGTAGGACCGCGAGTGCCACCACGACTGCCGCAACGAGCAGCAGAGCAATTACAATTCGGAGGCTCTTCTGGGCGTTCATTGCTCGTTCAAGCTCCAATCATAGTCCAGGTACGAGACCGAGAAGTCCTCGCTGGCGATAAGGTCCCTCGTGGGTTCGTCCGGAATGTATTGCGCCAGGCTGGCGAGGGCCTTTTGCGGGCTCGGACCGAAGTCCTCGCCGAACCAATCGAGAATCGAGGAAACACGGACGCTCCGACGGGCGACGTCCACTTGGAAATTCTTCTTACGCCCGAAGAAGTCCCGCGTATTATCGGCAAGTTGTGTCTCAAGTTTCTTCGGCGTGTACGCCTCGTTCAACAGTCGGGGACAACCAATCGATGCACACACGATGGCGACATGGATGCGAGGCTCCTCCAGCTTCCGCAGAATCTCATGCTCGATGTCGCTGAGCGAGTACTTCTCGCTGCCCACCGGAAGCAAGAGATCCTTCCAAATGTTGTAACCGAACACCGCCGCCGTATGGTTGCGGATGCTGTCGGTCGGATAGACCTCTAAGATACCGTGCACCGTCAACGCGTTGTAGGCGTTAATCCAGAAGGCGAGCTTGCCCTCTTTCGTCGTCTCGGCCTCGGGGTCGGCCGCGCTGAGCGTGGCCAGGTACTGCTTGAGCGCCGCGCGATCGGCCTTGGAAGCCTTCCAGGTGGCGTAGTCGACCATGCCGTCTTTGTCGACGTATTTCTTGAGCAGCCGGTCCCACGGCGAATGGTCGACCTGGTCGAGTGGCCCTCGTCCAACTTCCACCGAGGTCTCGTTGCTGGGGGGGCTGGCGACGACAACCTGATGGTTCTGTCCCGAGCAACCCGGATAGGCCCCAAGAGCCGCCACGACGATAGCCGCGGCGGTCACGAACGGTATCCTTCGCATGATACGGTCTCCTGACGAATCGAGTGGGCATCCGTGCCCGGTGAGTCGAAGTGGTCTAACGACTGGCCGAATCAGCACCCGCAGGTTGCCTGGTCGTGGAACCGCTCGCGGGCTGAGGACCGTTGCCGGTCGCAGAGAGGTACTTCTCGGGGGTTGCGAGAAACGCGTCGCGCTGCTGAACCGCCGGAAACAGATAGCGGAAGCCTTGGTGGAAGGCGGCAAGCTCCGGCTTGCCGGGAACATCCTTGCCCAGGTTCACAAGGCAGACCGGGCAATTGCCTCCCAGGGCCAGGTCGGTGTTGGCGTAGGTCGCCGGGTCGGCCACAAAGATTTGCTGAGCTTGGCGGTTAGAGAAGAGGAACAACCGGCCATCGTGGACCGTGGCGTGGCGGATGTTGCCGGGAACCCGCTTGCCCATTTTCACCAGGGCAACAACGCAGTCGCCGCCGAGTGCCGGGACGTACTTGGCCGCGTTGCCCTCGAACATCTCTTTGCCCTCTGCGTTGGCGAACAGGTAAGTCCGGCCATCATAGACGACCGGGTACCCCGGATCGCCCTTGACCCACTTGCGCATCGCCAGAACACTCACGGGGCAATAACCTTCCAGAGCGATTGGTGCCTGCTCCACCCGGCTGCCCGAGCCGCCGGGCGGCTCCTCTGCCCTTGTTTCGGACCCTTCAGACAGGGCGGCCTTCTCACTGGACCCGCCAGCGGGGGGACCAGAACCCCCGCTCTGGGCAGAGGCCGACACGCCCCCGACGGCCAACAGGCCGATCGCGGCAAGGGCAACACTCGCCAGCTTCAAAATGCGTCGCATGGCTTGGGACTCCTCAAGAAAAGGTCCGCCAAAACTGGGTTCCCGTCGCCACACCGTTGCGGCGACTCTGAAACGGTGACGGGCCAGGCCCTAAATTCTTACACACACATCTGGCAAAACTGTGCCTTCCGGGGCCGGCAGCCGCGCACGGCATGAGAATTAGGACGGGCACTGGTCGGGGTCACAGCGGACGGGTAGAATCCAGGACAAGGACCTGGCCCTGCCCGCGGTCACTGTCGACATTGACACGGTCGACGCGTACGTGGCCAGGCATTACCGGATCGATGCGGCCAACCTGCAGGAGCACGGTCACCGTGCGGGCCCCGCTAAGGCGGTCGCGGTGGCGTGCCGGCTCACGGGCCTTAGCGGCCGCGCCGTGGGGCTGCACTACGGCGGCATCAGCGCGTCGGCCGTGAGCAACATCCGGCGCCGAGTCCACGAAACCCAGTCGGACATCCTGCCCGTGGTCGATCGCCTGCTGGCAACCATCCGGGAAGCCGAATCGGCGACAACACAAAGTGTAAAGTGAAAGCCTGACTCCGTTTGGAAACTATTTAGTTTAGCAAGCTCAGGATTACGCGCAGGGCAAGTCGGTAGTCCGTGGACTCCCCACGGATGGTCGCCTCAAGAACTGCTGTTTTTGAGTGAATAACCGTGATTGGCCCCAGATAGACGCGTCCAGTGAAAGAGTCTGGCTCTTCAAGAGGCAGGGGCGTCCCCGTGGCGTCCTTAAGGTTCAGGTGGAGCTGGTAGCGTCCCTCTCTGCCTTGGATGGGCGACTTTTCGTTCAAGACGATGCGATCAGATACCAGGACCTCTTTGCCTTCGCAAGCCAGAGTCGCCACGCGATTGCCGACCGTGGAAACCAGCGAGAACGAATCACTCTTGCGATCGAGTGCCACAAACTCCCATTCGGCTTGACACGGTCCCACAACTCCTCCCGGGATTCTCCATTGGGTCACCAGATAGTCGGGGAAGTCCGATCCACTCTCTCCGTAGGCGGAGAAGCCGACGAACTCGATGCCGTTTGTCCATTTGGCGTTCAGGAAGTTGTCTAACCGTTCGCTGGGGGGACGAGCAGTTGAATGCCATTCGATCTGATGCGGATCATAGAAGATCTTGTAACCGAGGAAGCTTCCGCCGTACCTCCAAATGGCGGCCAGTTGCGGCACGACCGTAGGTGAGTCAGTAAACACGACCGCAAGTTTGTTGTCCGCTAAGAACTGCCGAGAGGCACTGTGTCCTTCGGCCACCGCTGTCTCGAACGCCATTGTCACAGCACCGGTTTTGCCAAGAACCCGATCCGGGTGACCCGACAAAATGGCGATGGCGCGGACATCGTCTCCGTAGTACTTCTTCTCATTCTCTCTTCTGT